>QFNK01000297.1 GCA_003240795.1 Micavibrio aeruginosavorus
AAACGCTCGATCTTGCCGGCATCCTTGTCCACGCAGACAACATCCGTACCGAATTCCGCAAAACACGTTCCCGATACAAGTCCGACATATCCCGTTCCAACGACAGCGATGCGCATAAAATATTCTCCGATACGGTTAAAAACTTGCCGGAAACCTAGCGGATTTTCGCGGCGCTCACAAAGAATTTATTCGCCGCAAGACCTACCCGCGATAATTGCATTTCTCCGTTGCAAAACATAACTTTCGGCCTTTTGCACACGCGGCAGGACTGCTATAAAAGAGGTCTTGTTCAATTCACATCATTAAAAGGCATCCGACCCAAATGGCACAATCCCCTTCCGCAAACGGCCAAGACACGAAAACCGTCATGCCGCTTTTTTACAATAACCCGGCGCCGCTGGATGCCGCCGCGCATAAGTCACTGGGACTGAAAAAGAATTTCGGCCTCGGCTTCTGCAAGGACGTGAACGCCGTGCCGGTCAACCTGATCGAAATGCCGCAAGTCTGCCATTTCTATCCGATCGCCTTCTCCCCCGACGCGACCGGAACGCCGGTCGCCATCATGGGCCTGCGCGACAATGAAAACCTGTTCATCAACGACAAGGACGAATGGCTGGAAGAGACTTATATCCCCGCCTATGTCCGCCGTTATCCGTTTATTTTCTCCGAAATGCCGGAGAGCGACCAGCTCTCGCTTTGCGTTGATATGGACCCATCCGTTGTTGACGACAAGTCCGACCAGAAATTCTTCGATGCCGACGGAAAACCGTCGATCCTGTCGCAGAATGCGCTGGAATTCTGCAAATCCTACCATGCCGCCGCCCAGCAGACGATCGAGTTCGGCGCCGCATTGGCCGCCGCCGGTTTGCTGGTCGACCGCCAGGCGGAAATCGCCGTTCGTGACGGCAAACGGGTCAATTTCTCCGGTTTCCGTATTATCGACGAGTCGAAACTGGCGGATCTGGACGAAAAAACCTTTCTTGAATGGCGCAATAAAGGCTGGCTGCCGTTCATTTACGCACATCTTTTTTCAGGTGCCCAATGGCAAAGATTGACGCAGCTCTTGAACAAGCGTATGGAAAATAGTAAGCAATAGGGAAAATCTCTGACAAGGAAGCAACCATGGCTAAAGTAGGCGCACAACGCGCAGCAGAACTGACCGGACGTTCCAAATCCACGGTCCAGCGCGCAATGAACAGCGGCAAGCTCTCATTTGAGATCGACGGCAACGGACGCCGCCTGATCGACGCATCGGAACTGGACCGCGTTTTCGGCCTCCTCCCGCAGGGCGCCGATACGGGCAGCTCTTCTTCCGAAGGCAATTCGCAATCCGAACTGCAACGTGCGGCCGATATGCTAGAGATCGAGCGCCTCAAGATGCGCGTCCGCGCTCTTGAAGAGCAACTCGACCTTGTGCGCGAGCAATATGAAGACATGCGCGGCCAGCGTGACCTTTGGCAGAAGCAATCACAGCAAATCCTGATCACCAGCCAATACAGCCAGAAACAGGCCGAAGAGCTGAAGGAAGAACTGCGCCAGCGTGAAGAACGCGCCCGCCAGGCAAAACAAAAAATGCTGGAAGACCGCATGAAGCGCATGCAAGGCCAGAATGAAAATTCCCCTGCCCCCTCCGTAGGCACGGCCCAGCAGCAGGAACAGGCCGCAGGCTTTGATTTCCATGCATTGTGGAGCAAAATCCGCGGCGGCAAAGCGGCCTAAACCTTTGCAGATTTATTCAAAAAGCCGCGGCATGTTCCGCGGCTTTTTTCTATTCTGCTCCTAAAATATGCTACATTAACAGTATGATACGAACCGCGCTTTTTGCCGCCTTTTCCTTGTGCCTTCTGCTGCCGTCCGCGGCAGCGTTCGCGCAGCCGGAAATCGTCAAGGACAGCATTTACTTCACGCTCGACGACGGCATCATGACACCTGAGGAAATGGAAGAGGAAGCACAGTATGTCTATGGTCTGTGCAACCGCAATCCGTTTCAAAACCAATATTTCGATTGCGGATGCATCGCCGGTGATTTTTTGATCCAGCGGGAGAAGCTCGGCCCGATGGTTTTGCAGGATGACATCTTCACCGCCGTGACGAGCGGCCCGAACGCGCGATGCGCCAACGCGCCGATGATCGCGAACCTGTCCTATAACAACTGTCTCGATTTCGTGAAGATTGCAGGCATCTCACCGGAAGAAACACCTGCATTTTGCAAATGCGCCGCGAACAAAGCCGCTGTGGATTTTGCGAAAACGCCAAAGCTCGATACGACCTTTTCAACAAGTGTCGCGTCAAACGCGCTGATATATTGCAACGATCCGCAAAAGCGCAGCCGCTTTATGAACCGCGGGTCCGCTGCGCGTCTGAATTAGAATTCGGCGGCCACGACTGTTCTTGCCGCGGATAGGACCGTCTCACTGTGCGCTTTTGCGTGCGGCAATATGTTTTCCGCGAAGAAACGCGCATGCAGTATTTTACCATCCAAAAAC
>QFNK01000298.1 GCA_003240795.1 Micavibrio aeruginosavorus
TTCTTGCTATTAACAATTCATTAACAAACAAGAAGAGTTTTGAGGGTTTGGCGCAAATGCCTGCTGCAGAATATATCTTAGCACCGAAAGATGGCGGTCTCGAGAAGACGCTGTCATCGCAACAAGTAAAATCCCTGAATTTCATCGACGACACCGTCAAGCAGATGGACATGTCCGAAAAGCTGGAACAGCGCGGCGTTTATGCCCCGTTCTGGCTCTGCAATGAAGGTGTCCTGGTGCACGGCACGGCGGAGCAGGCACGTATCGCCGGCCGCGTAGCCGAAGACATGACATATGACGCACCGAAAAAATCCGCGGGCATCGCAAACATCGCGGATCATTTTGGCGCGAACGCCGGCAAGCGTTACCTGACGGGCGCGGCGATCAGCAAGCAGTTCGGCCTTGCGGCCAGCGACGTGGCGGCCCCGGTTTCCACGCCGAAACTCCGCCCTTCGGTTCGCGGCGATTACGGCCGCAGCTACGCAATGGCTGCTTAACAAGCTTTAAGACGCAAGACTTTCCAAACGGCCCTTCGGGGCCGTTTTTTTATTTTCACATCTATTTCCAAGGAGACTTATATGGCCCTGAACGACGTGGCGCTGTGCAGCCGCGCGCTGATCCGTATCGGCGCGGCGCCGATCGCGTCCTTTGCCGACGGTACGGCGGAATCCGAAATTGCCGGTGCGCTATTCGCGCCCGTGCGTGATGCGATGCTTTCATCCTATCCGTGGAGTTTTGCCTATGGACAGGCCGCATTGGCAAAACTGTCGCAAAGCCCGCTGGCGGATTACCAGAACGCCTTTCAATTGCCGAACGATTTCCTGCGCGCCATTTCGGCCGGGCAGGCGGGGCGCGGACGCGGCCTGACATACCGTATCGCGCGCGGCGCATTGCATACGAACGCCGATGACGTCGTGCTGTCCTATATTTTCCGTCCTGAGGAAGAGGAGTTCCCGCCCTATTTCGACATGGCGATGATTTCGCGCCTCGCGGCGGAGTTCTGCATTCCCGTGACGGAAAACACGAGCCGCGCCGATGCGCTCTACCGCATGGCGGAAAACGAATTCGCCCGTGCCCGCCAGATCGACGCGCAGCAGGACACGCCGGGCCGCATCGAAAATTTCTCCCTCACCGATGTGCGGGGGTAGGCGATGACAAGGATCAGGCAGGTAAAAACCAACTTCACGGCGGGTGAGGTCAGCCGCGAACTTCTGGGGCGCGGTGATTTGCGCGCGTATGAGAACGGCGCGCTGGCGCTCCGCAATCTTTTCATCTTTCCGACGGGCGGCATCACGCGCCGCGCCGGGCTGTCATACATCGACACGGCGGCGGGGAATGGGCGGCTAGTGTCGTTCGAATTCAATACCGAGCAGACCTACCTGATGGTGGTCACGGGCGGCCGTCTGGATATCTACGCGGGCGGCGTGCATATCCAGACGATATCCGCGCCATGGAGCGAGGCGCAGACGGCGCAGCTGACATGGACGCAGAGTGCGGACACGCTGCTGCTCGTCCATCCGGATGTGAAGCCAAAAAAACTGGCGCGCACGGCGCTCGGTATCTTTGCGCTGGAGGACTGGGTGTTCCATGCCGAAAACAACATCGACCGCCAGCCTTATTACAAATTCGCGGGCAGTCTTGTTACAGTCACCCCAAGCGCGACAACGGGCACCATTACGCTTGTCGCATCGGAAAATGTCTTCGTACCCGCCCATGCGGGGGTGCGTATGCGCGTCGGCGGAAAGCAGGTGGCAATCACCACCGTCAACTCTCCCACCGTCGTGACCGCAACCGTGATCGAAACCCTCTCCGGCACGGCGGCGACAATCGACTGGGCGGAGGCGGCGTTTTCTTCTGTGCGCGGCTATCCTGCGAACGTGGCGTTCCATCAGGACAGGCTGGTCATCGGCGGCTCGCGCGATTTGCCGAACCGTTTGTGGTTTTCGAAAAGCGGCGATCTGTTTAATTTCGATCTCGGCACCGGGCTGGATGATGAATCGATCGAATTCGCGATATTGTCGGATCAGGTGAACGCCATTCGCGGCATTTTTTCCGGCCGTCATTTGCAGGTGTTTACGAGCGGCGCCGAATGGATGGTGACGGGCGATCCGCTGACCCCTTCGAGCGTGCAGCTCAACCGTCAGACACGCGTGGGATCGCGCACCGACAGATATATTCCGCCCGTAACGGTGGACGGCGCGACGATGTTCGTCGCACGCAACGGGAACGAGATACGGGAGTTTCTCTATACTGATGTGGAACAGGCGTATCAGGCAACCGATCTCGCGCTCGTTTCACGGCATGTGCTGGGGCGGCCTGTCGATCAGGATTTCGATGCGCTCCGCCGTCTGCTGTTCATCGTGCGCGACGACGGAAAATTCGCGACGCTTACCATCTACCGCGCCGAACAGGTCGCGGCCTGGACGCTTCATGAAACGATGGGCAAGGTAAAGTCGGTCAGCGTCGTCGGCGACGATGTCTATAT
>QFNK01000299.1 GCA_003240795.1 Micavibrio aeruginosavorus
CAGGCCGAAAAGCCGCGTAACCCGCTGCAGGTAATTTATGAAGCCTCTAGTGAGGTACGGAATTCCATTGTCTTCGCAACCATCATCGTGGTGCTGGTCTTCATCCCGCTCTTTGCGATGGGCGGCATTGAAGGCAAGATATTCCTGCCGCTTGGAATTGCCTATATCACGTCCATCGTCGCGTCTTTGTTTGTCTCACTAACGCTGACACCAGCGCTTTGTTCTTATCTGTTGCCTAAAATGAAGCGCATGAGCGATGAACATGACGGCTGGCTTATCCGCAAGGTTAAAGGAGCGCAAAAGCGCGTCTTGAATTTTGCTTTCCCTCATAGCCGGATAGTGCTGACCTTCGTCGCGTTGATTACGCTCGGTGTCATGGCGATGGTGCCGTTTTTTGGCAAGGAGTTTTTGCCACAATTTAATGAAGGATCGGTAACGATCAATATCCTGACGCCGCCTGGCACCAGCCTTGCCGAGTCAAATCGCATCGGCACGATTGCAGAAAACCTGATCCGTCAGGTGCCGGAAGCATCCGAGACGGGCAGACGCACGGGGCGCGCCGAGCGTGACGACCATGCGGAAGGCGTGCATTCGAGCGAGATCGAGGTCGAGTTGAAAGAGTCTGAGCGGTCACGGGCCGATATTCTGGCCGATATTCGTAACCGTTTGGATCAAGTTCCAGGTATAGCCGTCAATATCGGACAACCGATCTCCCACCGCATCGACCACATGATGAGCGGCGTCCGCGCCCAGATGGCCATCAAGCTCTTCGGCACCGATCTTGACGTGCTGCGCGCCAAGGCCGAGGAAATCCGTCAGGCCATGAGCGAAGTTGAAGGCGTGGTAGACCTGTCCGTGGAAAAACAAGTCTTGATCCCGCAGGTGCATGTGCTGTTTGACCGCGAGAAAGCGGCGTCCTATGGCCTGTTGTCCGGCGAAGCCGCCGAATATGCCGAGCTTGCCATGCAGGGCAAAGCCGTGGGTCAGGTGCTTGATGGGCAGCGCACCTACGATATCGTCATGCGCCTGTCCGATTCCGCCCGTAACGATGTCGAGGCGATTAAGCAGATTCCTGTCGATACCAAAGATGGCAATGTCGTGCCGCTTCAGGCGATTGCCACCGTACAGGACGCTAAGGGGCCGAATATCATCAATCGTGAGAATGCCCAGCGCCGGATCGTGATCCAGGCCAACGTGTCCGACCGCGACCTCGTCGGCGTGGTGCAGAAGGTGCAAGCCGCCATCGATAGCAAGGTGAAATTACCACAAGGGTATTACGTCACCTATGGCGGTCAGTTTGAAAGCCAGGCCAGCGCCTCCCGCCTGATTATGCTTTTGAGCCTGTTCTCCCTCGCAGGAATGTTCATGGTATTATACGTTCACTTCAAGAGCGCTAATCTGGCCTTGCAGGTCATGACATCCATTCCACTTGCCTTTATCGGCGCGGTGATCGGGGTCTGGTTGTCTGGCGGCGTGTTCTCAATTGCGACGATGGTTGGTTTTGTTACGCTGACGGGTATCGCCGCACGCAATGGGATTATGATGATCGCCCATTATATCCATCTCATGGAGCATGAGGGTGAGAAGTTTGATCTGGCCATGGTTTATCGCGGCACGTCCGAGCGGATCATCCCTGTGTTGATGACCGCGCTGACGGCGTCCTTGGCGCTGATCCCGCTTGTCATCGCCGCCGACGAGCCAGGGCGTGAATTGCTGCATCCGGTCGCCGTGGTCATTTTCTGCGGCCTGTTCTCCAGCACCTTGCTTGACCTTACAGTGCGCCCCCTCGTGTTCTGGAAGTTCGGTAAAAAGCCAATTGCAACACTGTTACCCCAAGCCATAACCCCATAAAGGAGACCACCATGAAAAAACTACTACTCACCGTCGCTATTTTTTCCCTGACAGGGCTGAGCCAACCCGCCTTTGCACACGGCGACGAAGATCACGGCGACCAGCCGCATGAAACGACTGCGGAAACCGCGATGCCGGCTACAACAACGCAAGAAGCTCTGACAAATATCCAAACGGGCATAGATGCGCTCGGCTCTCAGATCGATGCTGGACAGCTTGATTTAACGCACGCCGAGATTGAAAAAATCGATGCAGCAGCGAAAGCCTTGAAAACCAGCGCGTCCGTCACGGATGATAAAAAGGCCCGTCTGGAATCCTCGATCAATCAATTCGTCGCCCAGCTTGAGAAACTGCATACGGTTGCAGATGCCAAAGATGCCGAGAAATCGAAGTCCGAATTCAAAAAGGCGCAAGGCGCTTTTAAACTTGTCGAAGCCGCTTTGAAATAAGGAGAGAAATCATGAAATTACTTCACACATTGCTCGTTACTACCATCCTGACCACGGGTGCCGCCGCTTATGCCGCAGGCGACCATGCTGGCGATCACGGTTCAAACACCCCAACTGCCGCCACAAGTATGTCTCATGACGCGATGGGGCATGGCGG
>QFNK01000300.1 GCA_003240795.1 Micavibrio aeruginosavorus
CCACCATCAGGACGAAAAGGACAAGGGCGACCTCGGCACGCAAAGCAAGGGCCCGATGGACCAGTGCGTGTTCCGCCAGTGGACCTACCGTTCCGGCGGCAAGAATCAAAAGGATATCACCCTCAGCATCCCGAACTTTGTCATCAACGGGTATGACCGCATGGGCGCGGACAGCGTCGCGGCGTTCGAACAGATGCTGAACAGCTACGGCTACGCCTACCGCAACAGGTCCCTCGAAGTTTTCATGCGCTGGAAGGACGATGATACGATTACCGTTCACCTGCCGCAGTCGCCCAAGGAAAATGTCGAGATCAACGCCAGCGTCTGGATCGTCCGGTACAAGGATCTGGAAGTCGAACGCGTCGATAGCGGCATCAACAAGGGCCGCGTCCTGCGGTTCAGCAATATTGTCCAGGACGTCCGCCACATTGCGAAATGGCACGGCCAGACGCGCACATTGGATATCGATGTCCCGAAAGCCCCGGGCGGTGATGAGCGCGGAGGCTATGTCGTGCTGGTACAGCAAATGATGGGCGAACCCGTTCTGGCCGCGGGCAAGCTGGCCGATTATCCGGTTGCGGGTGACAAGAAACCCGCCGCTGCGGCAGCCGCGCCGACACGCAATTAATATCTCCCCCTGCGCGGCGAGCTCTGCTAAACCATCTTATCTGATATAAGGATTGGCATGGACGCAGCGATCGAAACCCTTTTTCTGCCATTGAAGAACGGCGATGTACCGGCGGGCGCACGTACGCTTTTCATCGGCGCTTCGGCACATCCTTATTTAAAGGAACTGAAGAACGTCGATATATGGCAGCCGTTCAAACCTCTGGCGGACACGCTTGGCGGATATGATGTCCGTACGCTTGAGAATATTCCGGCGGAAAGAGTCTATGATCTGGTTCTGGTCAATGTCCCGAAGCAGGGGGAAGAGGCAAGATACTGGCTGGCCTGCGGTCTTCGCTGCCTCAATCCCGGAGGCACGATCCTGATCGCGGCTGCCAACGACGCAGGCGGCGGACGCATTCAAAAATGGCTGAAGGACCTGGAGGTCGAAACGGACAGCCTGTCCAAAAACAAGGCACGCGCCGTATGGGGCCGCCGACCTGAGAACAAGCCGAAATTGCTCGAACAATGGATTGACGAAGGAAGCTATGCATTGCTTCAAAGCGGGGACGGAGAAGAATTCGTTACCCAGCCCGGCGTGTTCGGATGGAGCAAGATCGACATCGGATCGGGGCTGTTGGCGGAGCAGTTCGACAACCCGAAACTCAAGGGGCGCGGCGCGGATTTCGGGGCGGGCATCGGGTATCTTTCCCGCGAACTCCTGATCGATGAAAACGCCGTGAAAGAGCTGCACCTGATGGAAGCGGACGCGCGCGCCCTTGTCTGCGCCCGCGAGAACATGAAGGGCTATGAGGGCGACTGTACACTTGCCTATCACTGGACCGATCTGACGAAACTGCAGCCGCAAATCCGCGGCGGGCTGGATTTCATCATCATGAACCCGCCCTTTCACACGGGCGCAAAAACGGATATCGGCATCGGCAAGGATTTTATCCAGACAGCCGCCCGTACGCTCCGCAAAGGCGGCACCTTATTGATGGTTGCCAACCGCCAGCTCCCTTACGAGGCCGCCCTGTCTTCCCTGTATTCAACCGTACGCGTGGTGGTGGAGCGTGATGGTTTCAAAGTTATCGAGGCGGTTGTCTGACATGATCGATCTTTCCCATATACGCGGCGTTGTCTGGGATCTGGATGGCACGCTTTACCGTTATACCGACAATTTCCTGCGCGCCTGTAACATCGCGGCCGCACGTACGGCGATCGCGCTGGGGCTGGACATGGACGAAGAAGCCGCGATTTTGATGGCGGCGGAATCGGAACGCAGGCACGGCAACTCCTTCCGCCTGTTCGCCGAGCGCGGCATCCGTTACGAGGATTTCCACCACCCCTATCATATGGCCGTGGACGAGGCGGTGCTGGAGAAAAACCATGAAATGCGCCTCGCGCTGGATGACGTTTCCCTGCCCATGATCATCCTGACCAACGCATCCAAGGATTGGGCGAAACGGACGCTCGTTCAGCTTGATCTGGCGCATAAATTCGGGGACGGTTTTATTTTAGGCGTTGAAGATGCGGGTTTTGTTTCCAAATCAGCAGGCCGCGCAGGGTTTGAAAAAGCCCTCTCCGCGATCGGCGTCAAAGGTGAAGACGCGCTGATGGTCGAAGACCTTCCGGCCAACCTCGTCCACGCAAAAGGCCTTGGGATGACGACCGCCCTCGTCCACCATGCCAATCACAACCATGCGGAAAATGTAACGTACGGCCATATCGATCATCATTTCGACGACACGATCGACCTTGTACGCCTTTTGGGGAAATAGCCTATGTCATCCTGAAGAAACGCAGTGACTGAAGGATCTCAAGGGATTCTTCGCTACGCTCAGAAT
>QFNK01000301.1 GCA_003240795.1 Micavibrio aeruginosavorus
GCGGCCGCTGAAGCCGCAGGCTGCGCCGCGTCTTGCGCCAACGCGCACGGCGCCCATAAAACGAAAAAAGCCAGAAAAATTGCGATTTTTTTACCCATGACCCTTTCTGGATATGATAAAAGGCGGCGCAATTCAAGAGGATGAACCGTGAACGCACCAAAGCCGCATATCAGCGTCGCCCCGATGCTGGACTGGACGGACAGGCATTGCCGCTATTTTCACCGGCTGCTTTCTCCTAATGCGCGCCTGTATACGGAAATGGTAACGACCGGCGCCCTCATCCATGGCGACCGCGACCGCCACCTGCGCTTTAACGAGGAAGAAAAATATGTAGCGCTTCAGCTCGGCGGGTCGGAGCCGGAGGCTCTGGCCGAATGCGCGAAGATGGGCGAGCAGTACGGCTATGACGAGATAAACCTCAACTGCGGCTGCCCGTCGGAGCGCGTCCAGAAAGGCGCGTTCGGCGCCTGTCTGATGGCGGAGCCAGACCTTGTCGCTTCCTGCGTAGAATCCATGGCAAAGGCCGTGAAGATTCCCGTGACGGTCAAATGCCGCATCGGGATCGATGACTGCGATCCGGAGCAATTCCTGCGCGCTTTTATCAGGCCCATTGCCGCTGCCGGATGCAATATATTCGTTATTCATGCGCGCAAGGCTTGGCTGAAAGGTTTGTCGCCAAAAGAAAACCGGACAAAGCCGCCGATCGATTATGCCCTGCCCGCCGCGATCAAGAAGGAGTTCCCACATCTTCAGATTATCGTGAATGGCGAGGTAAAGACGGTGGATCACGTACGCACCCATTTTCAGAGCTTTGACGGCGCGATGATCGGCCGCGAGGCGTACCAGAACCCCGCCATCCTTGTTGATATCGAGCGCGAGGTCTTCGGAACGCAGAACCTGCGCACACCGCAGGACGCCGTGCTGGAGATGATTCCCTATATCGAACGGCAGGCCCGCGACCACGGCACGCCGATGAAATCCATCATCCGCCACATGATCGGCCTGTTTCAGGGCGAACGGGGTTCCCGCGCCTGGCGCCGCACCCTCAGCGTCGATACGCACCGCGATGACGCCACTCCGCAAATCCTGCGCGATGCGCTCGGACTCGTCGCCTGACCGCCCCGCCCGTTTAAATTTGCAATTTTTTCCATCTCGTTGATAATGTAGTCGGATTTACTTTTGTTAACGGGCAACCATGCACTGGCAACGTCTAGACCGCGAAAACACCCTGAAAACCATCGACAGCGTTAAAAGCGCCGCCGATGCGGGTCTTTTTTCGCCTACGACCAGCGAGGTGCAGAAGGCGCGCCTGTCTTTCTATGACGGGGTGGAGCTGTACAAGCTGACCAATTTCGCCTCCCTACCGTCCTTTACCTTTGAATATCTGGGTCAAAACGGCCTGTTCCAGTATCTGGACGGCACCGAAATGCCGATCTACACGGTCAACGACAAGGGCGTTCTGATTCTGGACGACCGGACGGTGTTGGACTATCTCCAGTTCTTCTTCGCGCATGTGGCGCTGGAAGAGGACGAGGTTTATTTCGTCAACGATGCGCGGGACATGCCCCTGCTCGATTCGCTCGATGAGGACAGCATTCAGGCCATTACCCGCAATCACAAGCCGCCAAAGGTCGTCTATGACGCCGGATACGACCGTTATTCGGTGGAGGCCGACCTTTACGCCGAAGGGCTTTTGATGCGCGCCACCGTTGATGTCACCGCCTCGGGCCGTGTTTCCGTGCAGGACCGCCGCATGATCCTGAATGCGGTTGCAGATTCCCACGGATCAGGGATAATGGGCTGGGAGTGAGCATGAGCGAAACAGACAAACCATCCCTGGGCAAGGCATTCGGCGGCAAGACAAAGGGCAGCCAGATCGCTTATGGGCACCCTTATGCTGAAACCATTCTGGATTCCGCCCTTGAAATTATCAATCAGGCTGAAACAGGCCGCCTTCTTATGAGAGCCTGCCAAAAAGGCAACATTCCTATTCATGTCATTAAAGGCACGGGTGAGACGGGATTCTCTCCGCAAGCGCGAATCGTCTACATGCAGATGTCCGCAAAGAAGGAAAAAGCCAGTCCGGATGACACTTTGGCGTTGATTAAGGCGATGCGCGAAGCGGATCAGGAACTGATCGGCCTGACGGCGCCTGACCCAATGAAAGACATCATGAAGTATGCCACTGTAATGCATACAAAAAATCTTGATGCCATCGTCTACACCTGCAAGGTTGTAAAAGAATTAACCAACTCTTCACATTTTAAAGAATTGCTTGACGGGCTGGATAAACTTGGTTATGGTAAGGTCTATAAAGCATATCTAAAAGACGCTTCCGAGGAAGAATTATTTGATGCATATGCTGATGCGTAAGTTTTAAGAGGGAGCTAACATATGGGTAAAGCATTCACTTCTGCCGGTAACGGTATCTCTGGAAACGTTGAAAAA
>QFNK01000302.1 GCA_003240795.1 Micavibrio aeruginosavorus
CGATGATGGCGCCGATCCCGAGGAGGGTCAGGTCAAACGCGCTGAGAGAGCGTCTGAGCCCTGTGTCGTCATCAGCATTCAGCGGCTTGCGGCGGAGCAGGGCATTGATCATGGCTTTTTCCTTTGGGCGGGCGCGTTTGTTGCGCCGAACGACGCATGAGGAAAAGTTTATTTCGCTTTGCTGATTTTCTCAAGCCTGATGACAACGCGGCGGTTTTGCGCCTGATTTTCAGGAATGGCGACCCCGCTTGCGTCTTTGTTCGGCACTTTTGGGAAGGTTTCCGCAAAACCGACCGCACGCAGGCGTTCCGCCGGAAAGCCGAGGTCGATCAGGCCGCGGACAACGGCGGCCGCGCGGGCGGTCGACAGCTCCCAGTTGGAGGGGAACTGCGCGGTGTTGATCGGAATGTCGTCCGTGTAGCCTTCGACGGAGACGGTATAGCCCTTATACTCATCAGAGCCGATGCTCGGTTGCAGGTCCTTCAGGAAAGCCAGGCCTTCCTCGCTCAATATCGCGGAGCCGCGTTCGAAAAACGCGCCGCTGTTCATCTCGATGGTTGTGATGCGGTCGCCTTTTTCAACTTCCACATCCGTGACGTCTTTATTGTCGTTGTACCGGTCAACGATGGAGGGCAGTGCCTCGTAAGGCATTTCAGAGGAAGGGGGAGTATCCAGCGCCGTGGGTGGCAGCGGATAGGTGCCTTTCAGATAATCTGCGTTGCCGCTGCGGAATTGTTCGCTGACTTTTTCTTTCGCTGCCTCAAATCTTCTTTCGTCCGGGATGGCGATGGCGAGGAATACGGCAAAGAAACACAGCAGAAGCGTGATCATGTCCGCATAAGTCATGAGCCAGTCGTCAACGCCGACCTCATCCGTTATGCGGCGCTTGCGGCGAAGGTGATGCTTCACAGCTGAACCTCTTTGTAGGCGATGCCGTCGATATTGTAGTGACTCTCAAAGCTGAGGAAGCTGTTTAGCCTGTCCTGAATGTAACGCGGCGATTTGTTGCCGACGAGGAGGACGAGCCCTTCCGTGATCAGCTGGTTGCGGAACTGGAGGGCTTCCTGTCTTTGCTGCAGTTTTGCTGCGGCGGGGATGTAGAGCATGCGGGCGGTTACGACACCGTAAAGCGTGGCAAGCAGGGAGATGGCAAGGCCGGAGCCGATGCCGGACATATCGCCCTCCAAATCGCCGAGCATGATGACCATCCCGACCAGTGTTCCGACCATGCCGAAGGCGGGCGCGTGGCTGGCCATCGCCATCAGGACGCGGGAGGGAATGGTGGAGCGTTCATAGACCGCTTCCGCCGCCGTTTCCATCATGCTACGCACTTCTTCGGGGGAGTAATTGCTGATGACCATATCGATGCCGTAGCGTACGAAAGGGTCTTCGATGCCGCGTTTCCCGGTTTCATTCTCTAGCCCCAGAAGACCCTTGTCCTTGACGACACGTGCCCATCCGATGATTTCGACCAGATCTTTTTGCAGGTTTTCATGCGTGATTTCGGATTTGCGGAACATCAGGCCTATGGCACGCAGGGCGTCCAGCACGTAGTTCGCTTCATAACTCATGAACGACACGGCAAGGGAGCCGCCGATTACGATCATCAGGCCTTCAATGCTGAAAAAGCCCCCGACATTCCGGGTTCCGATCAGGATTGCAACAAGAATAAGAAGGAAACCAATGGCCGCGCCTGCGACGGAAGCTCTGGAGAATTGCATGGATTTCTGGGTGTTCCGGTCATGAAAAAGGTTGTTCCGCCAATTATACCATTGGCTTGGCTTCCGCGAAAGCATTGATCGCATTCACGCCTGCTCAGGGAACAAACAGGCGGTTAGCACCGTTGGTATTATTAAGGAAAAGGAGGTGCATTATGCCGATCAAACCGAACAATACCGACAAGCTAAAAAACAAGCCTTCCGAAGAGAAGAAGAACCCCCTGACGCAGCCGAACGATGTCGAGCGCGAAAGCGGCGATATCCAGTATGGGAGAAGCCGGGATTTGAATTTCAATCCCGACAAGGAAGTTACGCAGGATGAGGAATATCGTGCGAACGGGCTTCCCCGCACATCCAGATATTCCGTTCATAAACCGTCCGGCGAGCGCACGACAGACGTTTAAACACTCTGGCAAAGGGGTGGGTAAGCCTTTATAATTTTGGCATGAATCAAGCAAGCCAGAACAAGGGCGTTGACGCGCCCGCAAACACCGTTGAGCCCCGCTTTGCTCTGATCGCTTCGACATGGAGCGTGGTGACGGTTTCCATCCTGATCGTCATCAAGGCGTTTGCGTACATCAAATCGGACTCAACAGCCGTTCTGGCGACGCTTACGGACTCTCTTACGGATGCCGCTATTTCCATCATGATGCTGATGGCTTTGCGTTATTCCCTCCGCCCGGCAGACCGCTCCCACCGCCACGGGCACGGCAAAATGGAAGGC
>QFNK01000303.1 GCA_003240795.1 Micavibrio aeruginosavorus
TGGCCGCGCGCTGGCGCTTCGCTACGCCGCGCCGGGCGTTTTTCTTGCCCTTTCGGGGCGGGACGAGGACAGGATGGAGGAAATCTCCCGCCTTTGCCGCGAAAAGGGGGCGGATGTGGATGTTGCCGTGCTCGACGTCAACAACCGCGGCGCGATGGAAGACTGGATTGCGGCAATCGAAGAAGACGGCCACCAGATCGACCTGGTCATTGCCAATGCCGGTATTTCCGGCGGGACGGGCGGGGTCATGAACGGCGAGCCTGTCGGTCAGGCGCGCGCGATTTTCGAAACGAATGTCATGGGGGTTCTTAATACTGTGGAGCCCGTGCTGCCGCGGATGACAGCGCGCAAAGCCGGACAGGTCGTTTTTATCAGCTCCATGGCGGGCTTTCGCGGGTTTCCGTCCGCGCCGGCCTACAGCGCGTCAAAAGGCGCGGTGCGTTTTTATGGTGAGGCACTACGCGGCGCGCTGGCCGATACGGGCGTGAAAGTAAACGTCGTCTGCCCGGGTTTTGTGAAAACACGGATGACGGACGCGAATGATTTTCCGATGCCGTTTCTGATGGACGCGGAACTTGCCGCGGACATCATCGTTCGCGGGATCGCCGCCAACAAAGGACGCATTGCCTTTCCGTTCCCCGTACACATCATGTCGTGGTTCCTGTCGATCCTGCCGGATTGTGCGGCGCAATATATACTTAAGAAATTACCGGCGAAACAGACCCGGTAACTTTTTGTACTTGTGTCGCAAAAAAGATACGTGGACCCTCTACCGAAGATTGATTATTTTCGCGGAATGAGTCATTACTTAATAAGCATACAACCTATATTATAATTTTCTGATAAAAGATCGTCCGATTTCTGCGGATTAAATGCTGCATAAGTAGGAAGTGAAAAAAATATATCACGCAGTGGTTGTTTTCGTTTTGAAAACTTCTACTCAAAGGCGGACCATGGAAACCGGATACAAAATTCTGGAAGAAAAAACTGAAAGCGCTTCGGCGCTTCTGAAGGCGCTGGCCAATGAAAAGCGTCTGTTGATCGTATGTCTTCTGTGCAAGGGTGAAAAAAATGTCGGGGAGCTGGAGCAGAGCGTCGGGCTCAGCCAGTCCGCGCTTTCGCAGCATCTTGCGCGCTTGCGCCGTGACGGAATCGTAACGACGCGCCGCGCCGCGCAGACGATTTATTATCAGCTGAAAGATCCTGCCGTTCCGAAACTTCTGGAATGCCTCGACAAAATTTACGGCGATATGTGCTAGGCGCTGAACGCGTCCCAGACATTATCGACGGATAAATCCGCCAGATCATTTACCTGCAATGTCGAAACATTCGTGCCAAGCGGCGCGTGTTTTTTCGGGTTCGTTTTGCCTGAAAACAAAACAATTGTTTTGCATCCGGTCGGGGCGATCAGATGCATCGGGCCCGTGTCGTTGCCAATCGCGGCGTGCGCATGAAGGGCAAGCGCGGGTATGTCCGTGAGCGCGGTTTGACCGCACAAATTCAAAACGCCATCGGCGCTGTTTTCAATCTCCTGCAAAACCGCCTGCTCGGCTTTCGCGCCGATCAGGACGGGCTGGTATCCGCCTTGCAAGAGTTTCGTGCAGAGTGCGGCGTAATACTCCGCCGGCCACCGTTTTTCCGGATGCGACGGGGCGGAGCCGGGTACGATCAGGACGTAAGGCGCGCGCAGGCCTTCCGGCAGGGCTGCGGCCTTCATCCATGACAGCGGGTCGACCTGCACATTGTCTATGCCTGCGAGACCGAGCGTCATGACATGCCCGTCGAAGGCGCGCCCGATGCTGCGTTCCGGCGAGGCATTCCGGTGGGACGCGCCTTTCGCAGCGCCTACCCATTCGGGCCGCGGCGAAAACAGCCGCAGGTAAAAGGATGTGCGGTCGTTGTTTTGCAAGTCGTAGACGCGCGAAAAATTTCCGGCGTTCAGCATCCTGCGAAGATTGATCCAGCCTTTCAAGTCCGTCCATTTCGGCTTTTTATCGAGGATGACATCGTCGAAATAACCGCAGGCGCGGCCCATCGCCTCATAGGGCGCGGTGGTCATCAGAGTTATGCGGTCGCCCGCATGCTTGCCGCGGATCGCGGCCATTGGGCCCATCGCCTGAATAAAATCCCCAAGCGCGCCGAGTTTGATGACAAGGATGTTGCGGGGCTGATCCGCCATTATTCCGCGGCCTGATTGAGCGGCGTCGTTTCGGGCAGGACGATTTTCTCTATACGCTTTTTAGGCGGTGCGACGAAGAATTTTTCCTGCAGCAATTCTGCGTAAACATCCATCGTTTCATCGACCATTTTGCTGCGCGTGAAATTCTCCGCTATGTGCATCATCGCATGGGTCGCCATCACGGAGCGCGCCTCGGCGTCCATGGATAACGCTTCCTCCAGCGCTTTGGCCAGCGCGTCCGCGTCGTTCGGCGGGACC
>QFNK01000304.1 GCA_003240795.1 Micavibrio aeruginosavorus
CTTCGCGGACAGCTTGGCGATCAGCGCGTTTTCCGCATCGATCCATTTCGCAAGCGGCGTTCCGGGTTGCGGCGCGTCCGGGTCCGCGCCCTTGCGTACAACGGATTCCGCTTTCGCTTTCGGCTGTTCTTTTGCGTTTTCCTGCGCTAGCGAAACATCCGCCGCAAACACGCAAGCCGCAACACCGAAAAGCAGGAAGAATTTGAATTTTGTCATGGTCCACCCAAAGCAAGAAATATCGATGATGCAATCCTATACGACACAGCGTGACAGAACCAGACCGCGGGCGAAAAAAAGACCACCGGAAGGGATTCCGGTGGCCAAGGGACGAAAACGCCCGGTCGTTCCATACGCCGGAAGGAAGGGAGCACAATGCGGGGGGCAATGAATTCCTTCGGGCAAAACGGCCGGACGGGAAAACAGACAAGACATCCACCGGCCCGTCGCCGGTAAATATCCGCGAAGGACACCCTGACTTCTGCACACCGGCCCGAATGTGTGTGGGGTGGGGCCGAAGCGGAAAAGCCGGAAGGCAAACCTGCGCATATCTCAATTTTTATGTTAATTGAAAAGGATTAAGACGTTTTAAAAATTAGATCGAATTTTATGCAATCACATAAAGAAAAACGGCGGGAAGAACCCGCCGCTTTCATGAATTTCACAGGATAAAGCGAAACTACTCTATCAATTTGTTCCACCAGCCTTTTTTCTTGTTCTCCGGCGCCTGGTTCACGACTTCGTAGTCGCGGGAAACAGGCGGAGCCGCAGGGCGGTCGTCGTTCGAAGGAGCGGAAGCCGCTTCCACGCGCGGGGCCGGCTCAATGGATGGCTGGACAGCGAAGGAAGCGGAATCAGCGGCATCTTCCCCATGGGATTGATCGCCCCCTTCCGCACGGTCGCCGCGCTCACGGCCACGGCCGCGCCCACGGCCGCCGCGGCGGCGGCGTCCACGGCGCTCTTCGCCGGATTGCTCCTCGGAACCGCCTTCTTCATTCGATTTGTCTTCGGCAGAGTCATCCGCATTGCTTTCGGAATCGTCGGAGACTGACGGCTCACCGCCTTCGTGGCGTGATCCGTCTTCACGGTCACGTCCGCGGCCACGGCCGCGCCCACCGCGGCGGCCACGGCGGCGGCCATTGCGCTCGCCCTCCTCGCCCTCGCGGCGGTTGCCGGATTCGTCATCACCGTTGTCTTCTTTGCCGTCAGTACCTTCGGCATCGTCGGACATGAACTCTTCATCGCTCTCGCTGATAACGGAAACGGAAACACCTTCCGGCACCTTCACGGCCGCGCGGGCGATGGTTTCAAGCTTGTATTGCGAGGTCGACATCGTGTCGTCCGTCTTGAAGTGGACGCTGAAACCGTAACGGCGTTCAATGTCCGCCAGCAAGCGGCGCTTGTTGTTCAGGATGTAAAGCGCAACGGAGGACGGCACGGTCAGAAGTACGTCCTGCCCCTTGCCGCGGATGCCTTCGTTTTCAAGCGCGCGAACGATAGAGATCGCGGAGAAATCAAGCGTTTTGACACGGCCCGTACCCGCGCAGTGTGCGCAGACTTCCTGCTGTGATTCCGCAAGGCTCGGGTTCATGCGCTGACGCGACAATTCCAGAAGGCCGAAGCTGGAAATACGGCCGACCTGAATGCGCGCGCGGTCGGAGGACAGAGCCTCACGCAGGCGGTTCTCAACCTTGCGGTTGTTGCGGCGGTCTTCCATGTCAATAAAGTCGATGACGACGAGGCCGCCGAGATCGCGCAAGCGAAGCTGGCGAGCCACTTCATCCGCGGCTTCGAGGTTGGTTTTCAGCGCCGTCTCTTCGATATGACGCTCTTTCGTCGCGCGGCCGGAGTTTACGTCCACGGACACCAGGGCTTCGGTCGGGTTGATGACGAGATAGCCACCGGATTTCAGATTGACCGTAGGCTCGCCCATATCGGCGATCTGGTTTTCAACGCCGAACTTGTGGAACAGGGGTACGCGGTCGTTCTTGTATTCCTGAACCTTCTTCGCATGCGAAGGCATCAGCATCTTCATGAATTCCTTGGCGGCCTTGTGACCTTCTCCGCCGGAAACGACGACATCTTCGATGTCGCCCGCATAGTGGTCGCGGATGGCGCGCTTGATCAGGCTGCCTTCCTCATAGATCAGCGCAGGTGCCGTGGATTGCAGCGTGTGCTCGCGGATCGTGTTCCACAGGCGCGTCAGGTAATCGAGGTCGCGTTTGATTTCGACCTTCGTGCGCGTCACGCCCGCAGTACGCAGGATGACGGACATGCCTTCCGGAACGGACAGTTCGTCCAGCATTTCCTTCAGGCGTTTTCTTTCCTTAAACGACGCGATCTTGCGGGATACGCCGCCGCCGCGCGGGGAGTTCGGCATCAGGACGCAGTAACGGCCAGGCAGCGACAGATATGTCGTGACGGCCGCGCCTTT
>QFNK01000305.1 GCA_003240795.1 Micavibrio aeruginosavorus
GGTGAGCCTGAAAAACAGGCTTTTCTGAAGACGCTGCACGCCTCCGAAAGCCCCTACCCGCGCTGGTTCTGGGACGGGTCGGGCGAAAATCCCTATATGGGGATGCTGGCCTGGGCGGATACCATTCTTGTAACGGCGGACAGCGTTTCCATGATTTCGGATGCGGCCACGGCCGGAAAGCCGGTTTACATGATCCCGCTGGACGGCGGATCGCGGCGGTTCAACGCCTTTCATCAGAACATGATGAAATACGGCGCGCTTCGCCCATTCGAGGGGGGACTGGAGCCGTTTACCTATACCCCGCTTCGCGATTCGGACCTGATCGCCGCGGCGATCACCGCGGCGCTGGCAAAGCGCCGGAATGGGGAAAACACGGGAAAGCCCCTTTACCCGTAAACCCCCGATCTATATTAGTTTCACAATAGAAAAGAGATATTTCATGGCTGATCCAAAACACACAAAAGTCCTTATCATAGGCTCCGGCCCGGCCGGTTATACGGCGGCGATTTACGCCGCGCGCGCGAACCTGAAACCTGTCCAGATCCTCGGCATGGAGCCGGGCGGACAATTGACCATTACCACCGAAGTTGAAAACTATCCCGGCTTTGCCGACCCTATTCAGGGCCCATGGCTGATGGAACAGATGCAGGGGCAGGCACAGCATGTCGGCACCGAAATGATTTACGACATGGTCAGCAATGTCGATTTCTCCAAACGTCCCTACACCGTCACATGCGACGGCGGCGATGTTTTCACGGCGGATACGGTTGTCATCTGCACCGGCGCGAAGGCGCGCTGGCTTGGCCTTCCGTCCGAACAGCAATTCCGCAATATGGGCGTATCTGCCTGCGCCACGTGCGACGGGTTCTTCTTCAAAAACAAACGCGTTGCCGTTGTCGGCGGCGGCAACTCCGCCGTTGAGGAAGCGTTGTTCCTCTCCAACATCTGCGAACATGTCACGCTGATCCACCGCCGCGACACGCTTCGCGCGGAACGCATCGCGCAGGACAGGCTGTTCGCGCGCGCGAATGTCAGCGTCATCTGGAACGCCGCTGTCGAAGAAGTCAAAGGCATCGCCCCCGGTGGCGCAGAGCTTCCCGGCGTTACCGGCCTTTTGCTCAAAGACACCGTCAACGGCTCCCTGCAGGAAATTGCCGTTGAAGGCATGTTCGTCGCCATCGGTCACGATCCCGCGACGGAGCTGTTCAAAGGCAAGCTGGAGCTGGATAAGGAAGGCTATATCATCACCGCGCCGGATTCCACGGCAACGAATATCCCGGGCGTTTATGCCGCGGGGGATGTGAAGGATAAAATCTACCGTCAGGCCGTGACCGCCGCGGGGATGGGATGCATGGCCGCACTGGAAGCGGACCGTTATATCACCGCGCTGGAAGCCGAACACGACAAACAGCAGGCAGAGGCGGCCGAGTAGCATGATGGACTGGGACAAGCTTCGTATCTTTTACGCCGTCGCGGAAGCGGGCAGCTTTACGCATGCGGGTGAAACGCTCAACCTTTCGCAATCCGCCGTATCGCGTCAGATCAGCACGCTGGAGGAAAGCATCGGCGTGACGTTGTTCCACCGTCATGCGCGCGGTCTTATCCTGACCGAAGAAGGCGAACTGCTTCACACGACCGCGGGTGAGATTTTCGGCAAGCTTGCCATGATCGAAGGGCAGATCGCGGACTCGCGTCAATTGTCCGAAGGCCCGCTCCGCATCACCGTTGCGGAGTTCATCGGCTCCACATGGCTTGCGCCGCAGCTTGCGAAGCTGCGCAAGGATCATCCGGACATCCATTTGACGATGCTGCTCGACGACCGCATCCTCAATCTGAGCATGCGCGAGGCGGACGCCGCCATCCGTCTTTACAAGCCAGAGCAGCCAGACCTGATCCAGCGTCACCTGACGGACATTCACTTTCATATCTGCGCGTCGAAAGATTACCTGAAATCGCGCGGCACGCCAAAATCGGTGAAAGACCTTTCGGAGCATACGCTCATCGGCTATCCCGAAAACGTGCCGTCGCCGTTCGCCGATCCGAACTGGCTTTTCCGCGTCGCGGAGGTAGAGGCGGAGAACGCCTTCACCGATACGATCATGATCAATTCCATCTACGGTATTTTCGAAGCGGTACGCGCAGGCGCGGGTATCGCCGCCCTGCCCGACTATATGATCGCGCAGAACAAGGATATCGTGAAAATCCTTCCCGATACGAAACGCGCGCCGGTTGGCGTCTATTTCGTCTATCCGGAGGAGCGCCGCCATTCCAAGCGCATCAGCCTATTCCGCGACTTCCTTTTGCAGTCTATCGAAGAAACGAAATTCTAGGAATTACGCCATATTAACCAATAAAACGCCATGTCCGCAAAACATGGCGTTTTTCTTTTATTTTTGTATGGACAATCATGGCGGAGAGCCCTATAAC
>QFNK01000306.1 GCA_003240795.1 Micavibrio aeruginosavorus
TTGATCCGGCGGGCGGTTTTGGGTGATAAGTTAAGCAGTGCCTTGATTGCGCCGCCCGTTTTCTCCCGCGCTCGCAATTCAAGAACCTGCCCCAGCAGCACCAGCACCGTGATCACGGCAGCGGCTTCAAAATAGACTGGAACCGATCCGTCCATGCGGCGGAATCCTTCGGGGAACACATCCGGCATGAGGGTGGCAACAATGCTGTAAAGCCACGCAGCCCCTGTGC
This sequence comes from Micavibrio aeruginosavorus, assembly GCA_003240795.1. GTDB lineage: Bacteria > Pseudomonadota > Alphaproteobacteria > Micavibrionales > Micavibrionaceae > Micavibrio_A > Micavibrio_A aeruginosavorus_B. The sequence continues at coordinate 230 of QFNK01000306.1, forward strand.
CGATGGCAATCAGCGTGAACATATTGAGATTGCGCGAGACAATCGATGCCCAGCCGCGCTCGAAGAACGGTTTCCCTGCCCACAGAACAACGGGGGTCGCCAAAGCGAGCTGTATCCAGTTGGAGGCCGCGCCCGTAACAAAATGAATATTGGCAAGATGCGCCCCCATCTCCAGCATGAAAACCGGAAGCGTCAATACAAGGCCGATCCAGAAACGGCGGGTCATATCGATCAGCTCATGGTTCGGGCCTTCCTCGCCCGTCATCACTTCCGGCTCCAACGCCATGCCGCAAATAGGGCAAGTACCGGGGCCAACCTGACGGATTTGCGGGTGCATCGGGCAGATGAACATCGTTCCTGCCGGCGCGTCCGTAACAAGAGCTTTCGCTTGATGATCATGCCCATGCATCGCGCAGCACGAACCATGCGTAGGTTTTTCTTCCATTTTTTTATGATCGTAATGATGGTGTGAATGATCGGTCATGATTGATATTCCTTATTCCTCGAATTTAGAAAACAGGCTGGTGACTTCATTGATGGATTTTGTCCGGCTGGCCTCGTCCCCGCTTTGCATGGCGCTGGCCACGCAGGATGACAAATGACGGCGGAGTATTTCAGTTTCAATCCCCTTGACCGCCGAACGCACAGCCCGAAGCTGCGAGAGTATTTCAGGGCAATAACGGCCTTCTTCGATCATCCTTTTAATACCCTCGACTTGTCCCGCAATGCGGTTCAAACGCTTAATCTCAGCGTCGTGGGATGGGTGCTTCTCGACTGCCATCGTCTTTCTCCATCTAGTTATATACCTTATAGGGGTATATAGTATCTAATCTCGCATAAACAAGCTATAAAAAAAGCCTATCGGGGCTATCGATAGGCTTTTTCGGCAATTTTTATAACAATCAGTGTTTATGGTCGCTATGGCCGTTCATTTCCGTGCCGCCGACCATCGCTGGCATCGGGCCGCTGGCGAATTTATCGAGGTTTTCCTTGCTCTCGAAGTAATAGGTCATGCCATGCGTATCCGCACCGATGACCGCGCTGGCCTTGTCGACCTGCTTGCCGCTTACAGGATCCGTCGCCGTACGCAAAGATACGTCATTTTTTAATCTGTCCGCGCACATCGGGCAGCACCCGTAATAAGTTTTTCCTTCAATCTCGATAGCGATTTGCGGTTTATCGAAAACCTTATTGTTCATCATGCACACATATTGCGCCTCGGTAGATTTAAGCCAAGTTGCGTCATGCGTGTGGCCAGTGTCTGCGGCCATGGCGGGCGCGAATGCGGACAAGGCCATCACTAATGCCAGTAAAATCGTCTTCATGCGTATTCTCCTTTATTAGGGCGTTTATTTCACGGTTATGCCGAACGGCGCGAAAATGTCTTTCCCGCCGATCCGTACCTGGGCGAAAAGCTTCACAAAGCCAGCTTTCTCAGGCTCGATATGAAACTCCAGTTTCGGCCCGCCGCGCTCTGCATCGCTGCTCGGTTCTTTGCCCATCGGATGGACATGAAGGACTGAATTATAATCCTCGGTAAAACCGACGACATGCGCGAAGGCGCCCATCACAGGCTCAAGCTGGGTAAAGGGCTGGCCGTCTTTACTGACTGTCACGCTTCCCATAACAGGCGCGCCCGCTTTCGGCTCACCATCCAAGGATAGAGTAAAGGTATAGCCCTCTACCGTCGCTGTCATGCTTGTAGCCTTGTCAATGCTGGCCTTTTCTTCAGCAGGCGATCCCATGTCGGCTTGCACATATTCCTGCTTGTCCGTAGCCACAGGAATCACATCCGCCCAGACGCGATAGCTGTCGTTTTTCAGCGGCGTGAAGTCGAATACATACTCGCCTGGATTTTTACCAGCTACAGGATGGATATGATGATAATCAGAAAGAGATGGGTCAATCACCAGCAAATGCAGCTTTTTGGTATGCGCTTCCTTGAGATCATCGAACGTCAGCGGTTTTCCGTCGGTAGCGGCATTCAGTTTTACGGTTACTTGCGTGGTTTTTCCGGCTTTCAGAGCAGCGGCAGGCTCAAGCGCCAGCTTCACCGTATTCCGAGCGTCCACAGCCTCCATTTTTTCGCCGCCATGCCCCATCGCGTCATGAGACATACTTGTGGCGGCAGTTGGGGTGTTTGAACCGTGATCGCCAGCATGGTCGCCTGCGGCATAAGCGGCGGCA
>QFNK01000307.1 GCA_003240795.1 Micavibrio aeruginosavorus
TAATTGTCATAGTCTATTTCGGGAAAATTGTAAAGATGGCCCTCTAATGATGGACTTTTGATATGCCTTCCCTTATTTTGGGGCGATTTGACGCATTACCTCGTGAAAGCTTTGAAAATATGACGCAAACCCTGGAGAAAATCGTGCCTGACACTGTTGAATACAAGCGTGTTCTTCTGAAAATGTCCGGTGAAGTCCTTATGGGGGAAAAGGAATTCGGGCTGGATTCTAAAACGCTGGACCGCGTTGCCCGTGATATCAAACAAGTCATCGACATGAACGTCCAGGTCTGTGTTTCGGTCGGCGCGGGGAATATTTTCCGCGGCGTGTCCGGCGCGGCCGAAGGGATGGATCGTACGCAGGCGGACTACATGGGGATGCTCGGCATCGTCATCAACGCGCTCGCGCTGCAATCCGCGCTGGAGCAACTCGGCGTTGACACGCGCGTTATGTCCGCCATTCCGATGTCCGCGATCTGCGAGCCCTATATCCGCCGCAAGGCAATGCGCCACATGGAAAAAGGACGCGTTGTCATTTTTGCGGCCGGCACGGGCAACCCATATTTCACAAGCGACACGACTGCCGCACTGCGCGCCTCGGAAATGAGCTGTGACGCTATCCTGAAAGGTACGAAGGTTGACGGCGTTTACACGGCCGACCCGAAAAAAGACCCGACGGCGCAGCGTTACGATGAAATCAGCTATATGGAAGTCCTGACCAAGGATTTGCGCGTCATGGACGCCACCGCGATCAGCCTTGCACGTGAAAACGACATCCCGATCATTATTTTCAACGTGCGTGAGGAAGGAAACTTCGCCCGTGTCATGAATGGCGAAGGCACTTTCACCACGGTCAGCAACAAGCAATAAAGAGTAGAGGAGACAAGCACATGTCATTCAACAAAGACGATATCAAACGCCGCATGGAAGCATCCGTGGATGCGCTGAAACACGAATTTTCCGGCCTTCGCACAGGCCGTGCATCCTCGGCGATGCTGGACACGATCACGGTTGAAGTTTACGGATCCCGCATGCCGATGAATCAGGTCGGCAGCGTGTCGGTGCCTGAGCCACGTTTGCTGACCATTCAGGTGTGGGACACGGGTTCGGTAAAGGCCGTCGAAAAAGCGATCCGCGATGCGAACCTCGGCCTGAACCCGCAGGCGGACGGAAACCTCATACGCGTTCCTGTTCCGCCATTGACGGAAGAGCGCCGCAAGGACCTGGTCAAGGTTGCAGGACAATATGCAGAATCCGCGCGCGTTTCGGTTCGCAACGTCCGCCGCGACGGTATGGAAGGCCTGAAAAAAATGAAGGCTGACGGACAGTCCGAAGACGAGAACAAGAAACTCAGTGAAGATGTCCAGAAGATGACGGATGAGAGCATCAAGAAAATCGATGCGCTTCTCGTCGAAAAAGAAAAAGACATCATGACTGTCTAATCACCTGATGAAACAGCCTCGCCACATAGCCATTATCATGGACGGGAACGGCCGCTGGGCAAACCAGCGCGGCCTTCCCCGCACGGCAGGGCATCATCAGGGTGTCGAAGCCTGCAAGCGTGTCGTTCGCGCGGCAGGTGAACTCGGCGTCGAATATCTGACCCTCTTCGGCTTTTCTTCCGAGAACTGGAGCCGTCCCGCGGAAGAGGTGAAGGAGCTTATGCGCCTTCTGCGTATCTTCCTGCGCGCCGAAACCGCCGATCTTCACCGGAACAACGTCCGCCTTCAGGTCATCGGATCGCGCAAGGAACTTGCCGACGATATCGTTGAGCTGATCGAGAATACCGAAAAGCTGACGCGGGAGAATACGGGGCTTAATCTCGTAATCGCGCTGAACTACGGCGGCAGGAACGAAATTCTGCATGCGGCGGCCAACTATGCGCGCTTTGTTGCTGAAAAAGGTCTGACCGCTTGCCTGGAAACCGCCGAGGAATATTTTGCGGACGGCCTGATGACGGCGGGTATTCCCGATCCTGACATTTTGATCCGCACGAGCGGTGAGCAGCGTATCAGCAACTTCCTTTTGTGGCAGTGCGCCTATACCGAATTCATGTATACGACAGTCCTATGGCCAGACTTCGGCAAGACCGATCTTGAAAACGCGATTGCCGATTTTCAGAAAAGGGAACGGCGTTACGGCGGTGTGGTTGGTAACGGGGACGCATCATAAGAAAGGCCGATGTCATGAGCGACAAACCAAAAAGTAGCCTTTATTTGCGCGTTGTTTCTGCGGCAGTTCTTCTTCCGGTCGTTTTGTTCTGCCTGATTTCGGGCGGCATTCCCTTTATCACGATGGTGGCAATCGCCTTTGCCGTTTCCCTTTATGAATGGGTGCGCATGGCGCGTCTGGGCAAGCAGGTCGTGCGCGATATTCTGTTCGGTATTGTTTATATCGTTCTTTGTTTTG
>QFNK01000308.1 GCA_003240795.1 Micavibrio aeruginosavorus
ATGCGCCACGTGCGCGAACACGGCACCTTCAAGAGCGACCGCACCGGCACCGGCACCTATAGCGTGTTCGGCTACCAGATGCGCTTCGACCTGGCCGAAGGCTTCCCGCTGGTGACCACCAAGAAGTGTCACCTCAAATCCATCATCCACGAGCTGATCTGGTTTCTGGCTGGCGATACGAACATCAAATACCTGACGGACAACGGCGTGCGCATCTGGAACGAGTGGGCGGACGAGAACGGCAATCTCGGCCCCGTTTACGGCCATCAATGGCGCAGCTGGCCTGCCGCCGACGGCCGCACGATCGACCAGATTTCCAACGTGATCGAGCGCATCAAGACAAATCCGGATGACCGCCGCCTGATCGTTTCCGCATGGAATGTCGGCGAAATTCCTAAAATGGCGCTGCCGCCGTGCCACTGTTTCTTCCAGTTCTATGTCGCGGACGGCAAACTGTCCTGCCAGCTGTATCAACGCTCCGCCGACATCTTCCTCGGCGTGCCGTTCAATATCGCCTCCTACGCGCTTTTGACCATGATGGTCGCGCAGGTATGCGGCCTGAAGCCGGGTGATTTTGTTCACACGTTCGGCGACGCCCATATCTATTCCAACCACATGGATCAGGTGAAGGAGCAGCTCTCCCGCGAGCCGTTCCCGCTGCCTGAAATGCACCTGAACCCGCATGTCAAAAACATCTTCGACTTCAAATATGAGGACTTTGAACTGGTGGGGTATGAGGCGCATCCGCACATCAAGGGCGCTGTCGCGGTTTAAAGTTACCGTCTTTTTAAGCCTTTTCCCTGCTATAATGGTGTTATGGACGCGATTTCGAACCAGAAGAACGCCTTAAATACCGCCTTGTCCCAATTAAAAGGGACAAAGACGGATGCTTCCGTGCCGTCGGTTACCATGACGGACGCGGAAAAGCGCCTGACCGAAATTCTGGATATCAGCCCCGCCGCACAAGAAAAACTGCTCGCAGCGCGCAAGGTGAACGCGCATCTGTCTTTTTTCAATGCTGCGGTTAAATGGATCAACGGCGGCAAAAAGCTGCCGGATATCAGTTCTTATTTCGCCACACCCGCAAAAACCACGGCAAAAACGGACATCAAGGCTTAGGCTGCACTTTGCTACCCTGCAAAGGGATGCTAATTAATCCCTATGACAAAACCGATCATCTCCCTCGTCGTGGCGGCTGCCGACAACAATGTTATCGGGCGCGACAACGCCATGCCCTGGCACATCCCCGAGGATTTCAAACATTTCAAAACCGTCACGATGGGAAAGCCCTGCATCATGGGGCGCAAGACGTTTGAAAGCATTCTGGCACAGCTTGGCAAGCCATTGCCCGGCCGCGTCAACATCGTGGTCAGCCGGTCGAATTTCCAGCATCAGGGCGCACTGACCTGCAAGGACCTTGCGGAAGCGATCGATCAGGGATCAAAAACGGGTACCGATGAAGTCTGCATCATCGGCGGCGGACAGATTTACGCGCAGGCCATCGCCTCCGGCCTTGCCGATAAAATCCATCTGACGCGCGTGCATCAATCGCCGGAAGGCGACGCGTTCTTTCCCGCGCTGGGACATGAATGGTTGGAAGAATCCCGCGACGACCGCGAGGGATTCAGTTTTATAACCTATACAAAAGCCGGCTGAGGCCTTTTATCGTAAGAGGGTACCGGTTTGGCTTTTGCGTCGTCTTGCTTCTTCGGCTCTTTTTTCGGCTTGTAGTTATCGGGCAGATACTCCGCCTTGTACGGGTCTGTGAAGCTACCGCCTTCATCCAGTTTCTCCTCCGCCCGCACGGCATTCGGCTGCGCCTCGCGCTCCAGAATGCTTGCTATATGCGTGAAAACATCAAGCGCGGTACCGCCTCTTTTTTGCGTGATGGCCTTGCTTCCCATTTTGCCTTTTGGCGGGGACATGAGAACCTCGTTCGCATGTTCGAGCAGCAAAGGCTGCACCGATTGAAGTTTGCGCAGCGCCTTTTGGGCGGCGTCCTCGAATACTTCTTCTTTCTGCGAAGGCTTTGCCTGAAACAGAGCGGTCTTCAGGTCGTATGAAAATAAGGCCATCCGGCCTGATACATCGAAAAACTCGCTGCATCCGATACCAAGATGCACAATGCCGGACATGGCGGCGAAGATTTCCGACAGCGACGCCTTGGCCGAAACCGCATCGTCGAGCAGGATTTTTTTCTTGTTCGCCATGAAACGCCCCTTACATTTTCCTTAACAGCAGAGCACTGTTATAGCGAGGACTGCAAAGTTTTTGCAATAGTTTCGTAAAATTCCGGCGAAAGCGGGATGCCAGCGTCCGATGCGGCCCGGATTTCTCCGTTTAGCGGGACCGCTCCCAGAAACGGCAAGCCGCGGTTTTCCGCCTCCGCCCTGGCGCCGCCCTG
>QFNK01000309.1 GCA_003240795.1 Micavibrio aeruginosavorus
GAGAATATGTACAGGAAATTTCCAATCCAGTATCTCTTCAACTTCGATATCGCCGTTTCCTCGTTGCTCAAGTACAGCGGCCAAATATTGATCCTCCGGCCCAAGTCGTGCCAATTTTCGATTTCCTCTAGGGATCACCGGATCTGTAAGGGCAAGTTCTATTAAGTTAACAGGAGAAATTCCCATAGGTGGAAAGAATAGAATGCTATCATCTAGATTAGGATGACGAGCAATAATCATTGCAGTATCCTCGTTACCGTATATCCAGAGTCCTCTACGACCCGTCATTAAAAAATATGCTGTAGAGGTCGAATAAAGATCTTCGCGATTAAGCTTATCTAATAGTCTTTGCAAAAGGATTACGTTTTCAGGCGTTATCTCCACCAATTTGCACTGATGGTTTTTCTTTCTGTCATGTAATGCATGAAATCTCTGAAGCATCATTTTTTACTCAACGGCACAGGCGCGGCCGTTTCCCAAACTGCATCGAAAAGATTTCTAAAAGTCCGAGCAAAATGCGGATGTTTAATTAGAATAACTTTTTGTGGTGGCCCCCATTCGATGAGGGCTAAGTTATCGCCATACAATTGAAAAGGGGTATTAGTAAATTTTCCCTTTGGAAGCCATCGATACCAATGTGCCGGAGCTACAATTTTTGTATCCCCCTCTTCAATTAGAATACGTTCAGTGATATTTGCCGCTTGTAGCCTTTTTATATGGGCTTTAAGAAATGAATATGCTTCCCTATCGGTCTCTTCCACTTCCGATAGGCCTGCAATCAGAACCTCCCCACCAGTGTCCTTAAATTGCATACAGATATCTTCTAAGATACGTGCATTTGCATCGTCACCCTCAAGAATAGTTACAAGGTTGTGCTGCGGCTCTACACCGCCGTTGGGTGTAAAGCTGATGCCGGCCATCTCAAAAATAGTCGTAATTTTTTTGAGAGTGCGCGCCTCTGGCCTATTCTTAGCGTCTTCTTTTTCGAACTTAGAAATAGTCATGGGCGCAAGATCGCACCGTTCAGCCAGTTCCGGCTGCGTCCAATTGAGCAAAGCTCGCGCCATTCGGCATTGCGCCGGGGAAAGTAAGAATTGTGTCAAAACAAGGCCTTAGCGTTATATTCGGGTTATTTTGCATCACTATAGCAATAAAAAAACTCGTTGTTAAGATAATTTTAAGACTTTAAGGATAAAAAACATTCCCATAACGATATTTTCAATTTGTGTGATGTGTGGAGACTAAATATGACTATTTCAGTAAAAGACAAAAAATCGAGCCAGAACGACGATATGGCGCTTATGGATGAGCTGGAACGCCATTTTGCCCTGCCAGGCCAGGCGCAAGCCATCTTCGAAGAGATTAAAAGGGCCGAAGCGCTCCAAAAGGGTACAGTTCCTATGATCGAGACAAAGGCGGAAACCATCGACCCTATCACGTTTAAGGCGATTTCAGAGGTGATTGAGACTATCAATCCTGATGCATTCACGCAGCCGGATGCACCGAAAAAGGGCAATAAAGAAGTAGCTAATGATATTGCGGACTGGAAGGGCAGAGAAAATGCAAAAAAGTTTTCTAAATCCTACTACCGCATCCGCGATGCCTATTGGTTTCATTTCTATGTAACGATGGAAATTTATAAAAAAGACAGGTTTGTGCCTTACAAACTAGAAGTCCCAGTTCCATCGGTAGTGAAAAAACTCCGTCTCAACGAAGTGTGGCAGAATACGATTGTATTGATGGCGGCTTAATCTCAAATATGTGTGAATTCTTAGTCTCGTGGGGAGATGAAAATGGTTACTATGAAACAGATATCCTTTGATAAGGATGAATTTAAAAAGCAATTAAGGCTGAAAGTTGCCGTATTGCGTACTCAGCATGGATATACCCTAGATCATGTCGCGCAAGAAATAGGTCTGACGTATTCGCAAGTACATAATCACGAAACAGGCGCATCAAATATTTATCCGCATCACATTGTTTCGTATGCGATCCTATATAATAAACCTGTATCGTTTTTCTTTGGTTATGATGAAGAAGATGATCTCGCAGAAATCGCACGCGATAAACGAAACATTCTGATTGCGGCCGAAATCGCTCAGATGCAGGACGATCTCAAAATAGGCATGTTCCAGCTATCGAAAGTAATAAACAATGCTTTCAAAAAGCGACAACAGGGAGAACAAGCAGCCTGATAATTATTCCCCAACACCTTATCAGGCGGTCAGGATGCGGCTCAAGGTCAACCCCAACCTTGGGCCGTTATCTTTCAATCAATAGAAAAACTGGCCTAAATACTGGCCATCAACCCACATCTTCACATAGGACGGTTTCGCGCGCCTAATCGCTTCATAACGATCCTGGACTTGGCAATTC
>QFNK01000310.1 GCA_003240795.1 Micavibrio aeruginosavorus
GCTGAAATCCCTGAACCCCGCACACGCCGAGCGCACGCTTGGCCCGTCCGATATTTCCTGGATGGCGCGCATCCTGTGGGTCAGTCAGTAAATTTTATTCCCTGCATGGAATGAAACGCCCCGCCGCTTGTTGGCGTGGGCGTCCATATCTTAAACCGTTCAAGGAGAACCATAATGAAAAAGACATTTTTATCCATGCTGGCCGTGACGGCAGCAACGCTGGCAATTGCCGCCTGCTCGATGAATTCCCCGACAAACAAGCCGCCGGGCACGTACAAATCCACGTCTGAGTCCACGGACGCCTCCGGCACGACCCGCAAAACAGACACGACAACGCATGTCTATAAGGACTCCTCCGGCAACAAAAAGGCCGTTGTGACCAAGGACACGACAACCGATCCAAAAGGCCTGTTCAACAAACAGGAAAGCACATCGACGCGTAAATACGAATAAACGCCCGTTTTTCTGCGGAAGGCCTGCCCCGTGGCAGGCCTTTTTGCTTGCGGAGCAGGCGCCGTTTTGGGAAGATCGGCCATATTTTAAAGGAAAAATCATGTCCCAAGATATCGCCGCCGCGGCCGCCAGAATCCTTCTCGATACAAAGGCCGTCCACGTCAATATTGAAGACCCGTTTACTTATACGTCCGGCAAGCGCGGGCCCGTTTATGTCGATTGCCGCCGACTGATCTCCTTTCCCGAAGCGCGCTCGCAATTGATGGATTTCATGGCCGCCGAAATGAAAACGCTCGATATCGATTACGTCGCGGGCGGCGAAACGGCGGGCATTCCCTATGCCGCCTTTATCGCGGAGCGGCTGAACAAGCCGATGCTTTATATCCGCAAGAAACCGAAAGGTTTCGGTAAGATGTCGCAGATCGAAGGTTTCATCGATGAAGGCCGCCAGAATATCGGCCTTGTCGAAGACGTCCAGAATTTCGGTGTGAGCGTCAGGATATTCGTCGATGCGATCCGTGCGGCGGGCGCAACGGTCGAACACCTCTTCGTGATTTTCCAGCATGGGCATGAAAGCAGCCAGCAGAACATGCGCGACATGGGCCTTACCCTCCACGCGCTGGCAAGCTGGAAAGACGTTCTGAAAGTCGCGCGTCAGGACGGATATTTCGACACGGCCACGGCGGACTCGGTTGAAGAGTATTTGCAAAACCCCGATAAATGGGCCGCCGACCGCGGCTTCCATCCTGTCAGCAAAGAGGCGTAGTTCCCGCATGAAACTTCATTTCCACGCCGCCGATACGGACAAGGCACAGGCCGCTTTTGAAGAGCTGACGAAAACCTACGGCCAGAGCGGCGCCGATGAGTGCGATGTGATCGTCATTCTCGGCGGCGATGGAACGATGCTGGAATCCCTGCACAAGTATGAAAAATACGGCCAGCCTGTCTACGGGATGAATTTCGGCTCCGTCGGCTTCCTCATGAATCCTTATCAGGAGGAAGACCTTCCCGCCCGCCTCTCAAAAACCGTATCGGTAAAAATCCACCCGTTGTCGATGACCGCAACGGACGTTCACGGTAAAATGCATCAGGCCGTTGCCTATAACGAAGTCGCATTGCTCCGCGAAACGCGCCAGACCGCCCGCATTAAAATCATCGTGAACGATGTGGTGCGTATTCCCGAACTTGTCTGCGACGGCATCATGCTGGCGACACCTGCGGGCAGCACGGCGTACAATCTTTCCGCCGACGGCCCTATCCTGCCGCTGGCCGCGAACGTCTTGGCGCTGACGCCGATCAGCGCGTTCCGCCCCCGCCGCTGGCGCGGTGCGCTTATCCCGTCGAAATGGAAAGTGCGCCTTGAATCGCTCGATGCGAAGAAACGTCCTGTCAGCGTGACGGCGGACTCCATCGAATTCCGCGATGTGGTAAGCATCGATATCCATCAGTCCACCTCCCTCTCCTCCACCCTGATGTTCGACCCCGACCAGCATCTGGAAGAGCGGATTTTGAAGGAACAGTTTTTGACCTGATAAAGAAAAGGCCGCATCAAGCGGCCTTTTCTTTATTCCCTATACACCGCGCGGGGATTTTGGCGGTGTCTTTTTGACGGCGCGCAGGCGGCGTTCGCGGGCGAGTTCGTTGTCGATTTCTTCGAGACCCTCGGCAAGTTTCTCATCGAAACTTCCATCCGACATCAAACCTGTTTCAGGGATAAGCCCCAGACGCTTGGCGATTTCCTGATAGCCTTCGACAACATTGCCGAGATCCTGACGGAAACGGTCCTTGTCTAGTTTCTCCCCCGTCTTCACATCCCACAGGCGGCAATTGTCCGGCGAGATTTCATCGGCGAGGATGATGTAAAGCTCGTCATACTCACCCCACAGGCGGCCGAATTCCAGTTTGAAATCGACCAGCTTCA
>QFNK01000311.1 GCA_003240795.1 Micavibrio aeruginosavorus
AGCGTTAGAAGAGGCCTGCCGCCGTATTCAGAAAGCGTGTGCTGCTCTTCAAGGCCAGGCCCGCGCGGTCGCGTAAGACGTCCGCAAGGGAAATAGGATCATCCTTTTTGCCGTACGTATACGGCAAGGGCATGTAAGAAATCGGAACCCGCGCTTCGCCGCGGGTTTTTTCTATCATATCCGCTTTGCCCGTAAAGACGCGCAGCAGCTCCGGATGGGTTTTGATCAGGTCGTGCCCGCCATCCGGTATCAGGTGGAAGTCGGCATTCATCTTGCCGGCCATGTCGCGGCTGGTCTTCCAGCATGTGCAGGAATCCGCATCGCCCGCCATTACGACGGAAGGTATGTTGTCCATGCTGGATGGTTTGAAATTGTCCATGACATCCCAGCTGTATTTCTGGATCTGGCGCACATGGCCCAGCGTCATGCCGAAATTGCCGAGCTTTCCGACGAAAGATTCCTCCCCCGCGGTAAGGGACAGATACGCCTTTACAAGGCGCCTGTCGGTCAGGGGCATGTCCGGCTTTCTATCCGCGTACCATTCGAAAATACTGCGCAATGGCTGCCGTACGCCAACTTTGTAGGAATGGTCGCGCGAGGCGAAAGGCACATCGAAAATCGGCGCGATAAAGGCGGCGCCGTTAAATCGCGTGCGGAGCAGGCGGCCCGTGTCCTTTTCGCCGTAAAGCTTCAGCAATATCGGGCCGGAGGATGAGTGGCTTACGATATACGTAGGCACTCTGTTCTGGATGTGCGTGTAGGCCGGAGAAACGGGATGGGTCAGGAAGGCGCGGATCAGGTCCTCCGACTTCTTCATGAAATCCGGCCCTATTTTATGCAGGGCAATACAGATCATCGTATTGCCCTCATTGTTCAGGGAATTGATTTCACGCAGGTTCAGGGGGAAAAGGGCATTCGCGCCGGAAAGCCCGATAATGATGCGTTTCTGGTTTTTCGCGGGATGGATCGAATAGCTGGTCCTCAGCCCCTCGTGAAAGAACACGCCGCCTTGAGAATTCGCGGCATCCGGAAAGTTGCGGGCGATATAGTCGATATCTTCCCTGACCACGCCTTTGATGCCTGGCAGAAAGAAGGTCGATGATAAATCCCTGTTACCCATAGTGTACGCTATCCCTTTCATTAAAAATCATGGAATCGCGTATGAAATGCAACGGAAATTACAGGTTAATGCGCAGGAATAATTGCTTCGCCGCAATAGGTTAACGGCTATTTCCCCAGATAGGAAAACACTTTGCGCCAGCGGGAGGGCTTGATCGTCTCCATCCAGCTCTTGCGGCTTTCATAGTGCCGCACCAGAAGCTCACAGACGGTTTCGTACTGGGCGCGGTTGTCTTCGATGATGCCTTCCGCGAAATCCTTCAGGCGTTTCATGTTTTGGGGCGATCCGTCGTCTATCTGCGTGCTCGGCGTTTCGCCGCCGCGTCCGGAAACAAGGGATTTGTTGAAGAGGTGCAGGTTACCCTTCATGTCCGTTTCGAATGAATCGAGCAGGGCGGATTCCGCCGCATGGAAGAAGATGTTGATGAGCGGCAGGTCATTGACCGGATCGACGACGCCAAGCGCGCCATAACGGTTCCATTCATCCTTCTTGATCCAGCGGTTCGTATAGCCCGTGCCGAGGCCGATCATCACCACGTCCTGCGAGGGCAGGAGATGCTGGCGCAGCGCGCCGAGATAGGTGATGCACGGATTGTCGAAAATACTGCCGTCGATGGCCGTGTAATGATGCGCGTGTGTATGCCCCGGCCATCGTGCCTGAAAATGGTGGCACGGGAAATAGGTCGGTGCGGCGGTGGACGCCATCACAGCATCGTAAAGAAGAACGTCAGGCGTAACACGCTGATTGTTGGACAGGTTCTTGTTGAACTTGATGTTCTTCAGCCACAGCGCATGACCGCCGCTGTCCAGAAAGTTATTGCGCGTGTGAACGGCGGCATTCTCGCTCTCGCCGTCTTCGGTCATGACCTTCAGCTGTTCACCGTCCAGATTGTAGGTCGGGATGATAAGGCTGCTCAGCGATTCAGAAAGGCGCGCATTGCCGTAAAGCGCACGCAGGGCGCGGGCGAGGTTGCCGGGATTATAATGGCCGTGGCGGAAGATGGAATTCAGCTGCGAGATGCGCATCGTCCGGTTGTTGAAATCGTGGATCAGGCCGCGGAATTCTCGGAAACGGTCCGCCGGAAAAATCCGTTCGCCCTCGCGCTCGTAAAAACGCACCAGATGGCGTGCGCGGTATTTCGGGCGCACCGTATTGTCTGGATTGCGAAGGGTAAGGGCGGAATTCAGGATCGCGCCCGTGGACGGGCCGGCGAAAACATCGACCATATCCGCCATGCGAAGCCCGGTATCCTG
>QFNK01000312.1 GCA_003240795.1 Micavibrio aeruginosavorus
GGGTAGCGCCCCCGCTTTGGATGTAACCGCTTTCATTGCCTCGCTACGATCAATCGCCGCAGCATAAAAAGGAGAGTTTTGAAGGGCTGTCTTGATAGCATCGTGTAAAGACACAGACGGGCCGGAAACGCCTTGCGACAAAGGCAAGACTTCCTGCGCTATCGGGGCGGAGTCCTGCGCGTTCGCGGCGGGTAAAGCAAACAAAAGAGCGCCAAGGCATACAGCCGGCATAGTCATGGATTTCATTGTAAAAAATTCCTCGCGTATGGGACGTAGTACAACACGGGTGTTAGCCCGTATTTACATCAGGCGAAGGCCAAAGCCTTCGTTACGCGAGTGTTTTGGGGGGGCGCAAAAGCGAGGAGGTTAGCGCGTCGGGCAGGAAATCCGTAGCCTCTATAACAGGGTTGGAGGACGCGAATTCCGGCATCTGCGTTTTATTATCGGTCTGGAATACAACGTGGGAGCAGCAATGCAGACAGTCAGGACAGGCGACCTTTTCGGCCTTGCTATCATCTTTGGAGGAGTCGGCTGAATTAATGTCGGAGGAACCATCCTGAGTATCCGATGAAACGATATGGCCAGTGTCGCTCATGGCATGAGAAGCGGCAGAAAAGCCGCTAAACGCCAATGCAAGTACCAGAACTGCCATTAAAATTTTCATCGCCAATCATCTTAGCATTTGCACAAACCTGCCGCAAGTCCCACTTAATGACATTTTCATGGCATGAGGCACATACCAGCACATAAGATCCTCTATGAATAATTCTATCCTACTATTCTTAAGGGTTGAGAGCGAGAAAGTTGCGGCTGTTAGGAAAACACAAGCCAATTTTCCTAATCTTGCTATCAATGCCCTTTTACCGTACCCTTGTCTTGATCCATACGGATGGTCTGTGTGGGTCGGGGCTTCATAACCCTTTTATCATCAAGCGGCTGGCATCAGCCGTGATTGGTGCGTTTCTCCATCATAAATGGAACGCATCGAAGATGTCGCATTTCGGTCTCTCATGGCCGGAAGGCGGCACCATGTCCAAGCGCGAGCTAAAAGTGTCGCGCCGTAGTCTTGATGATAACGGTTATGAACTTCCGGCTGCCAGAGATCAGACCATCTCTCTGGTGGCTCTTTTTTAAGGAAATATAACCATGCTTTTTTCAAACAAATTAAATAACGCACAGTCCTCTGTTTTAGAGGCCATCTTGAAGGGAACGTCCTCGCGCATGATGGCGGTCGATAACGACCTGAACATCATTTACATCAACGAAGCGGTCAAAGAATTCCTGCTCGAAGTCGAAGCGGATATTAAAAAACAGCTCCCCAATTTTAACGTGGCTACATTGGTCGGCGCCAATATCGATATTTTCCACAAAAACCCGCCGCATCAGCGCGGTATGCTGGCAAAACTCGACAAGCCCTACCTCACATCAATCTCCATATCCGGCAAGGTATTCAATCTGCGCGCCTTCCCCCTGTTCGACGGTAAGAATACCCGTATCGGATCAGCGGTGGAATGGCTGGATCCCTCCGTCATGGACAACGCCGGCCAGGTCGCGGCCATGAACCGTTCCCAAGCCGTGATCGAATTTAACCTCGATGGCACAATCATCACAGCCAACGATAATTTTCTCTCGGTCCTTGGCTACACCCTCGATGAGATCAAGGGTAAACACCATAGTATGTTTGTAGAGCCGGATTATAAAGACAGCCAAGATTATAAGGATTTTTGGAAAACCTTGAATAATGGTGAATTTAAAGCCGCGCAATATAAGCGCATCGGCAAAGGCGGCAAAGGAAGTCTGGATCGAAGCGTCCTACAACCCTATTCTTGATATGAATGGCAGACCCTTCAAGGTCGTGAAATTTGCTACCGATTTGTCTGGTAGGAAGGCAGAAAACCGCAAGCTGGCTGATGATTTTGAAAGGGATGTAAAATCATTGGTCAGTACCGTCGCCTCTTCTGCCGGGCAGATGGAATCCTCCGCAAAAACATTGGCCGCGACCGCCGAAGAGACAAACCAACAATCGTCCGTTGTGGCGGCCGCTACAGAAGAGCTGTCCACATCGGTATCTGAAATCTCCCGCCAGCTGACGGAAGCCATGACAGTCGTACAAAAAGCGGTTGGTGAGGCTGAAAAATCAGAACAAATCGTTGCTTCGCTTGTTGAAACGGCTGAAAAGGTCGGACAGGTCACACAGATGATCGCAGAAATCGCGAGCCAGACTAATCTTCTGGCGCTGAATGCAACGATCGAGGCCGCTCGCGCCGGTGAAGACGGCAAAGGTGTTGCTGTGGTAGCTTCCGAGGTCAAATCACTGGCTGGCGAAACCGCCAAGGCTACGGACGAAATTTC
>QFNK01000313.1 GCA_003240795.1 Micavibrio aeruginosavorus
CTGTCCACGTCGATCAGGCCGTCCTGCATGTCTTTCGGGTGGGCGAAACTGACATCATCCACGATGCCCAGTTCCTTGAGGAGCACCGCGCAGACAAGCCCGTCCATATCGGAACGGGTGATCAGGCGGTATTTCTTGGACGGATCGGGTTTAAGTTTCGGTTCGCCCATAGTCTCTCCTATAACGTCTTCATTTCATTGGTAAAAAATATGCGGAATCGTACATAGAAAGAATACTGGGAAAAGGATAATACAGGGTTAACGCAAAGGGAAGGCGAAGCGTCGCCTATCCACCGGAATTGCGTTGTGGATCAGTATAATAAGCCGTAACGCGCTGCGCCGTTCAGCCGTCCTTCTTGCAGCCGCAGAGCTTGCCGGCAAACGCAGCCCAGAAGAAGTTGAGTATGCCAAGCGCGAACAATCCGCCCGTGGCGGTTAGAAGGGTCGTCTTGATCGTCCCTTCGGGGCCGAAAAAGTAATAAAGTCCCGAAGCCACGAACAGAAGCCCTAGCGCAAGCGTAACGGCGCAGACCGTATGTTCATAAGGCGTATCGGGAAGTTCGGTGTCGTCCGCATAGCGCGTAGGATGCAGATGTCCGCCAGTGTCGGTCATGGTTTCCTCTTTCCGGCGGCGTTTTGACCGCCTCACACCATTATCCGCCTGTTTGACAGGGAAATGTTGAACAAAAGTAGAAGCGGCGCAGCAATAATGTGCTGCGCCGCGTTGTTCTTCTTTAAAAAAGCTGGTGGCTTACGCCTCTGCCGCTTCGGGCTCTTTCTTCTTTTTCTTGTCTTTATCGTTGCCGATGACGTAAGTCGGGGCCTTGTTGTCATCAACGGTTTCCTTGTTGACGATGACCTTTTCGACTTCTTCCTTGTCAGGAAGTTCGTACATCGTGTCCATAAGCATGTTTTCCATGATGGAACGCAGACCGCGGGCGCCTGTTTTGCGCTCGATCGCTTTCTTTGCGATGGCGGAGATGGCGTCCGTGGAGAATTCCAGCTTCTTGCCTTCCATGTCGAACAGGCGCTGATACTGCTTCACAAGCGCGTTCTTCGGCTCCGTCAGGATGGAGATGAGGGCTGCCTCGTCAAGGTCTTCCAGCGTTGCGAACACAGGCAGACGACCGACGAATTCAGGGATAAGACCGAATTTCAGAAGGTCTTCCGGCTCCAGCTTGTGCAGCAGTTCGCCCGTGCCTTTGGAATTCGGCTCCTTCACATCCGCGCCAAAACCGATGGTCGTGCCGCGGCCCTTGTTGGCAAGAATTTTCTCGATACCCGCAAACGCACCGCCGCAGATGAAGAGGATGTTCGATGTGTCGACCTGCAGGAATTCCTGCTGCGGGTGCTTGCGTCCGCCTTGCGGAGGAACAGAGGCAACCGTGCCTTCCATCAGTTTCAACAAAGCCTGCTGAACGCCTTCGCCCGAAACGTCGCGGGTGATGGATGGGTTGTCGCCCTTGCGGGAAATCTTGTCGATCTCGTCGATGTAAACGATGCCGCGCTGTGCACGCTCGACATTGTAGTCGGACGCCTGCAGCAGTTTCAGAACGATGTTCTCGACGTCTTCACCGACATAACCGGCTTCCGTCAGGGTTGTCGCATCTGCCATCGTGAAAGGAACGTCGATGATCTTTGCGAGCGTCTGGGCGAGGAGGGTCTTACCCGAACCCGTAGGGCCGACCAGAAGGATGTTGGATTTCGCCAGTTCGACATCCGCACCCGAACCATGACCGCCGTTTTCAAGGCGTTTGTAGTGGTTGTGGACGGCAACGGAGAGGACGCGTTTCGCGCGCTCCTGACCAATGACATAATCGTCGAGGACTTTCTTGATCTCGGACGGCGTAGGAACACCTTCGCCGGAGCGGACCAGCTGCGACTTGTCTTCCTCGCGGATGATATCCATGCAGAGTTCGACGCATTCGTTGCAGATAAATACGTTAGGCCCCGCGATCAGCTTTCTGACCTCATGCTGGCTTTTGCCGCAGAAGGAACAGTACAGGGTATTCTTGCTGTCTGTTTTTTCCGTTTTGCTCATTCTGAACCGCCTGCCTTATCTCTTTTCCGAGGTATGAATCATATAGTTAAACCTAGCCACTGGGAGTCCCCTTCGCAAGGGGTATGACTATAAAAAGCATCTTTCAATTACCCAGTGTTACACTTATATCAAAACACTGAAATATTTAATGGTGTCTGAATTCCATAATGAGCATGCATACGCTGGACGAACTGATCGACAACTTTTCCCTTTTCGATGACTGGGAAGGACGCTACCAATATCTGATCGATCTTGGCGGCACGGTGGCGCCGATGGAAGACGCACTT
>QFNK01000314.1 GCA_003240795.1 Micavibrio aeruginosavorus
GGATGCCCGTTCCGGCAAAGCGGTTCGCAAAATTCTGATAGTGCTGACGCGCGAGAAGCGTCGTCGGCACGACGACCGCGACCTGCACGCCCGACATCGCCGCGACATAGGCGGCGCGAAGGGCGACTTCGGTTTTTCCAAAGCCCACATCGCCGCAGACGAGCCTGTCCATCGGACGCTCGCTGCCGAGATCGCTGATGACATCCTGAATGGAGCGGAGCTGGTCTTCCGTTTCCTGATACGGGAAACGCGAAACGAATTTCTCGTACACTTCATGATCGACGGCGAGTTTTTCGCCCTGTTTCAACTGGCGCTCCGCCGCGATTTTCAGGAGGCCCTCGGCCATGATCATAAGGTCTTTCTTGACCTTTGCTTTCCGCGCCTGCCATCCCGCGCCGCCGAGCTTGTCGAGCTGCGTCGTACCCTCGTCGGAACCGAAACGCGAGAGAACCTCGATATTTTCGACAGGCACGAACAGCTTGTCGCCGCCGTCATACATGATCTTCAAACAGTCATGCAGAATGCCGCCGGCCTTCAGCGTTTCCAAGCCGAGAAAGCGCCCTATCCCATGATCCAGATGCACGACGAGGTCGCCTTCGTTTAGAGAAGAAACCTCGGTCAGGAAGTTGTCGGACTTGCGCTTGCGCGTGCGGCGCGTCAGGCGGTCACCGAGGATATCCTGCTCCGTCAGAACGGCCAGATCGTTTGCGACGAAACCATGCTCCAGCGCGAGGATCGCGATACCGTATTCCGCCTTGCCGACTTTTTTCAGGTCGTCAAACCGCTCGCAATCCTTGACGGACAATATGCCCGCATGCGCCATCATACCCTTCAGGCGTTCTTTCGATCCCTCCGAATATGTGGCGATCAGAACCTTTCTTCCCTCGGACGCCAGATGCACCATATGGGTGCGGAGCGCGCCGAACACATCGCCATCGGGTAGCGCACGGATATCGGCGAAATCACGCCCTTTGCGTCCGCCGCCATCCCGCACGCCTTCCGTTTCCGGCGCGCCGAACGGCAATATCTGCACGGCCTGCGCCGTCAGCGCCGAGAATTCATCGGCGGACAGATAGAGTTTTGCGGGCGGCAACGCATGGTATGAGGTCCCGGACAGGGAAACATCGCTCCCCTTCTTCTTGCCCTTCGCACGCAGGGATTGTTCGAGCGTTTTGCGCGCTTCATAGAAATCCTTGATCTGCGCGAGGCGTTCATCCTTCGATTGCATCGCATGCTGGTCGAGTGTTACTGTCGCGCCGTCCGCATAATCGAACAGCGTGTCCATCTTTTCATAGAAAAGCGGAAGCCAGTGGTCCATGCCGTTGTAACGGCGGCCTTCGCTGACAGCCTCGTATAACGGATCACCCGCCTGCACCGCGCCGAACGTCTCGCGGTATCCTGTGCGGAAACGCTCGATGGATTCAGTGTCTAGAAAGAATTCCGCCACCGGACGGAGGGAGAAAGAATCGCTTTTGCCTTCCGTACGCTGCGTCGCGGGATCGAACGGCTTGATGCTCTCAACCTCGTCTCCGAACAGGTCGATACGCACGGGCAATTCCTCACCCGTCGGGAAGATATCGATGATGCCGCCGCGTACCGCGAATTCACCCTGCTCCCGCACCGTGTCGGTGCGCGTGTATCCGTTCGCGGTCAGGTATTCCTGAATGAACGGCACCTTTACGCGCTGCCCCACGCGGGCGGAGAAGCCGGAGGAGGAAAGCGCGTTCTGCGGCATGACACGCTGGGTCGCCGCGCTGACCGTGGTTATCAGGATGCGCGGCAGGTATTTCTCGTCCGCCTTCCATTCGATGAGGCGCGACAGGGCGGCAACGCGTGCGCCGACAATTTCCGCATTCGGCGACACGCGGTCATAGGGCAGACAGTCCCACGCAGGAAAATAAACGACCTCAACATCCGGCGCGAAAAAGGAGATGCTTTCCCGCAAAGCGGCGGCGCGGATGTCATTCATCGCAATATGGGTCAGTATTTTGCGGTCACGCGAAAGGTCACGCGCCATACCCGCCAGGATGCGCGCATCCTGACCTTCTGGCGCGCCGAACAGCGCGCGGCCTCCCGCTATGATCTCAGGGGCGCTCGTCTTTGGTTCCTGCATGGATGTGGCTGGCATAGTCATGGGCTAACAATTTTTCGAGCACGGGGTTCATTAAATTCGCCGGGACGGGCTTTTGACCGGACACCCAGTCATAGACATCAGGATCGGGCGTTTGCAGGATTTCGTCGTACAAATCCAGCTCCGCCGCGTTCATCTGCGGCACATTGGCCTCCGCGAAGGTGCCCATGATCAGGTGAAGCGCCCATCCGGCCG
>QFNK01000315.1 GCA_003240795.1 Micavibrio aeruginosavorus
GCGTTATGATCACCCCTTTGCGTATGAGCGGCCTGAACGGTCCGTTGAACGTGTTCGCCCGCCTTAAAAACCCGGTGCGCGTCAACACGATGGACGGCACGGATATCGATATCCTCTGCCTCGTCCTGACGCCGGAACGCGAGGGCAACACCTATCTGCCGACCATGGCGCGCTTCTCCCGCATGCTCCGCCAGCCGGACATGCTCGAGCGTCTGCGCCTTGCCACGGATGAGCGGTCGATCCGCACAGCACTGGAACACGGCGCAATCACGCTCCGCGCCGCGTAATTTCTCTCCCGCCGCAGGGAACCATGATGCCATCCCGCCTGTTTGGAACACGTAGCCAACAAGGGAGGAGCCTATGATTTCCGGACATCCGTACATCACCAGCATGCGAGTTAGTGAAGTGTTTCTGAATGACAGTGTCAAACGCCGCCTTGTCGTGGACACCAATCTCATGATGCCCAAATCGGGCCGCATCGAGGAAAACGAAAAACTTCTCGACCTTCACAATTATCTTGAAGAGATGGCCGTGCACGACTTCGCCGACTTCGACGAAGTGGAAATCCGCACCCCCATGCCCAAGGAATTGTCCGCGAGCATCATGTAATAAAAAAGCCGGCGCGAAGCCGGCTTTCTTTTATGCGCGCGATCAGCTGTATCAATGCAGCGTCACCGCCATAAGGTCGTTATGCCGAAGCGTCGCAAGCGCCAGATCCATCGAATCGAGGACCGACAGCTGCGTGCCGTCCGCCGCGTAAACCGCGACGGCGGATTTCTGCCCCTGGACGGGGAACGGCCTGACATAAGCAATTTCGTTCATGCCGACTTTTAAAAAGTCTTTCTGCGACAGGCTTCTCAGCATGTCGCGAACGATGATGTCGTTGTTTGTATCGTTTTGCATGGTCATCTCCTTTTCAGGATAGGTCAAAAGCGTAAACCACCTGTTAAGATTTAGTCCTTTTTGGTCTTTTCAACCTCGATGGCTTTCGAGGACGTTGCCCCGTTCACATGGGACGGCGGCGTGCCGATCTGAATCTTGCGCGCCTTGCTTTCGGGCTCCACACGTTTCATGTCGATATGGAGAAGGCCGTTGTCCAGAAATGCGCCAAGGATTTCGATCCCGTCCGCAAGAACGAAGCTGCGCTGGAACTGGCGCGCAGCGATGCCGCGGTGAATATAAACCTTGCCTTCTTCGTCGTCCTGACGGCCGCGGATGTTCAGCTGGTTCGCCTCATGCTCGATCTCCAGATCTTCCATGGCGAAACCGGCGACGGCCAGTGTGATGCGAAGGCCGTCGGCACCCACTTGCTCTATGTTGTAAGGTGGGTAGCCTTCCGCGGCATTTTTGCGCAGGCGGTCGATTGTTTTTTCGAAATGGTCAAAGCCCAGAAACAACGGGCTGTCAAACACAGACAAGCGTGTGCTCATGATAACTCCTCCTTGAAGCGAGTCATTTTACGGTTAGCGGGACCCGCACCTTGCAGCGCCCCTCTATTATTAATGTTATAGGATTTAAGCGGTCGTTTTCAAGAAAACACGGTCACAATAACCGCATTCGGCACGGCCTTGCTTGAACGTGTACCAGACGACCGGATGCCCCAGTGCCCCGCCGCCGCCATCACAGCAAACCTCGTCCGCGTCAGCCGGAACTTGTATGATTTCTGCTTTTGTATCAGTCGCTTGAGGGCACATCGTCTTAACCGTTTCTTAGCCAGTTTTTGCCTATGGTTAGGCTGAAATGCTACATTAAACACATAGCATTTCGTTTCAAAGGGAAAAAATACCAGCGATGGCGATGACAATGGCAGACTTTCATTTTATGGACAGCGCATCTTTGAAAGGCCGGGAAGACCGTTATCAGGTCGTCACCGTCAAGGTAGACAAGATCCTGAAAAGCTGGCGCTCCTCCCTTTTCAGCTTCGAATGGCTGACCGCCGACGGCGCGATCAAGGGGCTGGACGACCTCTCCATCATGGACCGTGACAAACGCCTGCGCGCCGAGAAAATCATCAGGGAGTCCGACAAGATAGAACGTCCCGTCCTCGGCATCGGCCTTCTGGACAACGTCGAAATCGGCGCAGGCAAGGAAATTTTCCTGACCCTTGCGGCGCAGGGGCGCAAGGACATGGAGGTGCATATTCCCGCCTCCTGTGTGAAAGCCTTCAAAGAATTCATTATTTCCTGAGTTTTTTGATGTAGGATAAGGGGTATGAAACGCCCCTATCATGCCGAATCCGGCTCCGCCTTCTTCATCATTCTCGTCGGGATCGCGATGTTCGCGTCCCTGTCTTATAT
>QFNK01000316.1 GCA_003240795.1 Micavibrio aeruginosavorus
TCGTATGGAGAGGAAGTTTTTGCCGATTCTCTTCCTGAATTTGAACGAATTACTGTGAAAACCGTTCAACAGACAGACCAGCATAGCTGTGTACCCTATACGCTTTACAATATATTCAATTTTGCTGGGCTGGCTGAAGACAACGGTACGATAGATATTCAAAACTGGCGCGCAGATTTGCTGGAGGATCTAGATTCTTATTATGAGACAGCCAAAGACGATGTTTGGCAACATATTCTCGCATTGAAACATAAATTCAGCCGTGTTCCTGTTTTTGGTCAACCTTACCTGGCTGGTTAAGTCAGGGATGCCCACAATCTCTATATTGAGGATTTTTCTCCGGTGATGCTTGCTATCGTTGCTGGATGATGCGTCGTTTCCGTGTCTGCCGCTGCCTGATTTCTTCCCGCCGCCGGATTCCTTGTTTACCGTTGCCCAGGCGCGCGCCTGGGCTTCTTTTTTGGATACGCCGCGCTCCTCATATCCTTCTTCGATATGGGCGGCCTGGCGTTTTTGTTTGTCCGTGTAGGCGCTTTTGTCTCCGCGTGGCATGACAGCCTCCTTTTTTGTCTGCCTATCCAACAAAAGCACCGCGGCATGGTTCCGAAAATTGCCGCGTGACATTGGGGAACGGCAGGATAAGATG
Organism: Micavibrio aeruginosavorus; assembly: GCA_003240795.1. GTDB lineage: Bacteria > Pseudomonadota > Alphaproteobacteria > Micavibrionales > Micavibrionaceae > Micavibrio_A > Micavibrio_A aeruginosavorus_B. Next base: position 647 of record QFNK01000316.1, read on the forward strand.
AGGCGTTGTTCATCCATTCTTTAAAGGATTTTATATGTCCCGCCGTTTCGGATCGTTTTTTTATCAGACAAAGTCAAGACATGCTGACGCGGCCGTAGTCCGGAAGCGCAGCGGTGTTTTGCCTTTTATCGGCGGCTTTATCCGCAAGGCGTGTCTCTTCATTGGCGCGATCGTGCTTTTCGCTATCGTCATGGGTATAATCGCCGGTGCGTTTTTCGGCGGGGCGTCATCTTCCGATCTTCCGAAAAAGATGGTGCTTGTCCTGAATATCACGGACCCGATCGGTGAGACGGAAACCATCCGCAGCATGGCGGACCCTTTTGCGCCGGCCGGTCTGACGGCGCCGTACGTGATAGAGGCGCTGGATAGAGCCGCGAAAGACAGCCGCGTGCAGGGCGTTCTCGTCAGTCTTGATGCGGGCGGTATGCAGCTTACGCATATTCAGGAATTGCGCGCGGCGGTGAAGCGTTTCCGCCTGAGCGGAAAATTCGCGCATATTTATTCGGCATCCTTCGCCGATCTGGGCAGCGGTACGGGCGCGTATTATTTCGCATCCGCCTTTGATAAAATATGGATGCAGCCGGTCGGTATGGTTTCGCTGACGGGGCTTTCGATTGAAATGCCTTTTGCAAAGGAAGCGCTTGGCAAGCTTGGTGCACGGGCGGAGTTTCTTCAGCGGGAGGATTATAAATCCGCGATGGAAAGTTTTACACGCGATTCCATGTCGCCTGAGAACCGGGAGATGATGACGTCCATTCTGGCCGATTTTTCGGATCAGATATTTAAGGACATTGCCGTTGACCGCGGTTTGACAAACGATGCTCTGAAGGCCGTTATGGACAAGGGGCTTCTGACCGGCGATGACGCGCTGACGGCCAATCTGGTCACGAACCTCGATTATGCAGATGCGCTGCTCGACTCCGTGCAGGGTGACAAGAAGGGTACGAAAAGTGAAGTGCCGCTGGTTGCGCTGGAGGACTATGCCGATGCGGTCGCAAAGCCGGTCAGCATTCACGCGGCCAATGTCGCGCTGGTGCGCGTGTCAGGTGAAATCGTTCCGGGGGATGACGCGGAGCCCGGCTATGCGACATCGGATTATATTGCGGAAGGCATTCGCGAGGCGGCGGAGAATGAGGCAATCAAGGTCATCCTGGTGCGTATCGACAGCCCCGGCGGATCGCCGACGGCATCGGAAACAATCCGCCGCGCAATTGTGAAGGCGAAGGCGGAAGGCAAGAAGGTCATCGTATCCATGGGGCCCGTTGCGGCGTCCGGCGGATATTGGGTTGCGGTTGATGCCGACCGCATCTATGCGATGCCGTCCACACTGACGGGGTCCATCGGCGTTCTGATGGGGAAATTCGAGCTGAGCGGATTGTGGGAGAAACTTGGCGTTCACTGGGACACGATCAGCGAGGGTGAAAACGCGCAGATATGGTCGATGAACAAGCCGCTCAGCGAAAGCGAGCGCGCGGCGTTGGAGAATGCGATCGACAATACATACGATTCATTCCTGACGCGTGTGGCGGAAGGGCGCAAGATGAAGAAGGAAGAAGTCCGTGAAATCGCGCGCGGCCGTGCGTGGACTGGACTTCAGGCAAAAGAACGCGGCCTTGTTGACGAGATCGGCGGCATGGACGCGGCGCTGGA
>QFNK01000317.1 GCA_003240795.1 Micavibrio aeruginosavorus
ATGCATAAGCATAAACAGTGCTTGGTGAGGAGCCGCATTCTCCCGTGATGTGCACCTCAGTACTAAGGTTCAGCTTGTATCCTGAGCTTCCACATAATGACTTAAGGTAATTAGGTGTCGTAACAGAGTCTTCGCAAACGACAAGAATTCTATCCCTCTGTTTTAAGGTTGGCGTAGATTTTCTTGCAAAGCTATGTCTACCTCTAGGAGACTTATTAGTCATGTTCAATAATTTCTCCTACAGAAGGAATGCCGCCATAACGGCCTGTTAGATATCTTCTCTCGATTGCTTCATTTGATCGCCCTTCGATGTCCGAAAATGGTGTGAGTGTTGAAAAGCCACATCCTTGCCTATCAACTTTCCAAAGCCTGTCTCTGCCAAGATCATCCATGAGGTTTGTATCGTGACTTGTAAAAATGATCTGCGCATTTTTAGGGTTTGTTTCTTTGTTTTTGAACAAGTCGAGTAGACCTTTTAGTGCTACAGGATGGATGCTGTTATTCAACTCATCTATTACGAGAGTATAGCCGTTTTCTAATACGTCTAAAAAGGGGCCGGATAGATCAAACAGCTTTTTTGTTCCGTCGGACTCTTCATCAAAGCTAAATTCAATTTCTGATCCATCTTCGGTCTCGTGTACGGAATAGAGTTCGCCGACTGTTTTCCCCTTCATTTCTCTTACAATGCCGTTCTTGATTGAAGTCGGAACATCTTTTGGTAGCAGGCTTTCTGAGAACTCCTTTTCGACAACGACAATATCTTTGATTGGTATATCAAAGTCGTTAACGAACTTAAGAACGTTTTTCTTTGTATGCTCGTTTTTCAAAAGATTGCTAGTGTAGCCTCTGCCAAATGAATGTGTGAAACCGACAACTCTCAAATATCTCTGAAACCAAGTAAAAGGCTCCTCAAGGCTTTTGGCATTCAAGCCCATTGCTGTTGATAAGATTAATGCATTATCTCTTGTTGCAGACTTCCAATTCTCTTTTGGGCCTTTGAGTATAGGGTTGATGTACGATTTTTGTACATCGTGGATATTACGTTCTATTAGTCTTTGTGTGCGTTGTCGTTCTTTATCTTTTGCAATCACATAAAGCCATTCTTGGTGCACTCGCTCAGCATCTAAGGAGAAGCCATATTGATAGATATTGTCGTGATGTAGAAAGACCACTTCAAAACTCGAAGGCAGGCTCCTTGTTTCTTTGGAAAACAAATAAGGTGTGACATCTTCAATCAATTCACCGTAATTGCTTTCGGAGAATGAGCTTCTGACGAACCTGCACATAAAGCGCATAGCTTTTATAAGATTGCTTTTTCCAGAGGCATTGGCTCCATATATGGCAGCTGTGTTCAGCAGTTCAGGTGCAGCTTTAAAGCCTGTGCTGAAAGTGTCATGGTCGTTTTTGGCTAGTGATGGGGTTGCCACCATAGAGAAAACTTGCTCATCTTTAAATGAACGGAAGTTTTGCACTCTAAATTCAATAAGCATGTATTATCCTGTAAGGGCGATATTTGTCTATATCTTGCATTAAATCGTCTTAAAAACAAGTTACCATCTTTTTAGTTCCGGCTACGAATTTTGGATTGAGTTCATTTTTAGAACAATTGGAGAACGATTCGCGTTTGGGTGAAGTTTATATATGCTTTTTAGGACTTAGATGTAATTGCGTAATTCTAATTAATACGAAAAATACGCTTAGCGTTCCCAGAATAAAGATAGGATCAGCTCCAAAAGTCATTGCCTTAACCATCATTCTCTCATAATCAGCGGAAGCAGATAGATGTTTCTCCGCACGTATGTCTCTTTCAATACGAGTTACAACATACTGGAACTCTTCTTCTGACTTTACAGGTCGGAACTTGTGAAGATGACTATCGGGCAATTTCAGTATGAGGCTTTCATGCTCTCTTATATTGAAGGTCGGATCATTTTCAAACTCTCTGATCTGATATATCTTTTCATAGAGCTTAGCCGTAGGCGTTTGTGAGTAGGCGTATCCCAAGAGTGTGGATTTGTACTGAATTCCATCCTTACCAATATTCAGGAATACAACGGATAGGTTTACTACAAAGATTGTTAAACATACGGTAGTGAAGATGGCGGTAGCCTTTTCTATTCTACTCTTCATTTCACAATCTCTACTGACTTGATCTTATTATTTACGTCATAGACGATGATGTATGTCGTGAACTCATCTTGTGCGGCTAGTTCCAGCGGAGTTCCTACGATCTCCCATAGTCCTAAGGTCAGCACATCTGCTACTACGTGACCTGCTACT
>QFNK01000318.1 GCA_003240795.1 Micavibrio aeruginosavorus
GATACGGCGGGCTTCTTGAACGTACCGAAAATCAAGGGCAACCACACAGCCATGAAATCCGGCATGATTGCCGCAGAGGAAATTTCCAAGCTCCTTCATAATGATGGCGCGGGACGTGAATGCACAACATATGAAACGGCCTTCCGCAATTCCTGGATTCATGAAGAGCTTTACAAGGTTCGCAACATCAAGCCAGGTTTCCACTGGGGATTGATCCCCGCCCTGATCCATGCGGGATTCCAGACGATCGGCGGGTGGCTCCTTCCCTATACGCTTCGCCAGCATGCAGACTATAAACAGCTCAGGAAAGCGAAAGATTCGAAACGGATCGAATATCCGAAACCAGATGGTGTTCTAACGTTCGACCGCCTGACCAGCGTCCAGCTTTCGAACACCTATCACGAGGAAGACCAGCCTTCGCACCTGAAGCTGAAAGACCCTTCCATTCCGATAGCGGTCAACCTGCCCGAATGGGCGGAACCGGCACAACGCTATTGCCCCGCCGCCGTGTATGAAGTAATCGAAGAGGCTGGCGCGAAGAAATTTGTCATCAACGCCCAGAACTGTGTCCACTGCAAGACGTGCGATATCAAGGACCCGTCCCAGAATATCGTATGGACTGTGCCGCAAGGCGGCGGCGGCCCGAACTATCCCAACATGTAACCGCGAACGATGGATTATGCCCATGGCAGGTACACGCAAACACATCCTTCTGACCTTGAGCGCGCTTGCGCTGCTTTCCGCCTGCGACGATGGCGGACAGGCAGGCGGCCAATCCTCGAGCTGGCTCGACTGGATCAAGGGAAAGAGCGAACCGAGACGCACCGTTTTCCTCGACAACTATCCGCTGGATTATGTGCGCGAAACGCAGGCAGGCAATTACCTTGCCGGACAGTTCGCGCAGAACCGCGGCGACTGGGCATCGGCCGGGAAATATTTCGACAAGCTTATCAAGGCCGACCCGAATAACACCGCGCTTCAGCAACGCGCCATGGTTCTGGCCATGCAGGGCGGCGATGCGAACCGGGCGATCGCGCTTGCCCGCAAAGTGGTTGAAGCCGATCCCAAGAATATCCTCGCTCTGCTTTTTATCGCATCCGATCATATGTCCCGTCAGGAATATGCGGAAGCAAGAGAAAGCCTGAGCCATATGCCGCAACAAGGCATCACGGATTTTATCCGTCCGATCATCGGCGCGTGGGCACAGGCACCGGACGGCAAGGTCGATGAAGACATGCTGATCAGCAACGGGCCCCTGCATGCCTATCACGCGCTTTTGATCGCGGACTATCTGGGCAAGGTGAAACAGCCGGAAAAATATTTCATCCATGTTCTGGCCGGCGGCGGCGCAGACCGCCATATGCTAGAGATGATGGCGGATGCGTATAGCCGCGAAGGCCACGAGGAACTCGCGAACAAAATATACGACACCCTGTCCAAGGAGGGACAGCCGGATATAGGCTCGTCCCGTTTCGCGGCGATGCTCGAGAAGCAGAAAAATCCCGAACTCGCCAAAGAGACGGCCATAGAAACACCCACGCAAGGTGCGGCGGAAGCGTTTTACAACATGGCGCGCATGTTGTTTCAGGATAAGAACAATGAATCCGCCCTAGTCTTTGCTAGGCTGGCGCAACATCTCGATCCCTCGAAGGAAGATATCAAGATGCTTCTGGCGAGCATGATGATCGAGGGTGACCGCCTTGAAGATGCCATCGCCTTATACAAATCCGTGAAGCCGGGCGTGCCGGGATATCCCGAGTCCATCCGCAGCGCCGCTGAAATACTGGAGCAGAAGGGCGAGATTGACCGCTCGATCAAACTGCTCGAACAGGATTACGCGCAAAATAAGGACCTCAACAGCCTCATCCAGATCGGCGATGTTTACCGCAGGGCCGAACGCCATGCAGAAGCCATCAAAGGGTATGACCGCGCAGTTGCGGCCATGGGCGGCAAGGTCAGCTCAGATTACTGGCACGTTCTTTACGCCCGCGGCATGAGCTATGAGCGCGTCGGCGACATGAAACGCGCGGAGGAGGATCTGGAAGCCGCGCTGGAATTCCGCCCAGACCATCCTTATCTTCTGAACTATCTTGGCTATAGCTGGGCGGATCAGGGCAAGAAGCTGGACAAGGCTGTCGAGCTTTTGACGAAGGCCGCGAATTTGAAACCGGATGACGGCTATATCGCGGACTCGCTTGGCTGGGTTTATTTCAAGACGGGCAATTTCGAGAAGGCCGTAGAGGAACTTGAGAAGGCCGTCGAGCTTGT
>QFNK01000319.1 GCA_003240795.1 Micavibrio aeruginosavorus
AAGACGCTCCAGACCGATCATGTTGGTCAGCTCGTCGCGCGGCGGGATCGCCTCCGCCGTCAGCGTGCGTTTCTTTTGCAGCATCATGACGTGGATGCCGTCCTGCGTGCGGATTGGATTGCTGATCTGCCCTTCTTCGAGCGTCAGCAGAACCTTGTCCATTTCTTCGGGCAGTTGTCCGGGCTGAACCCAGCCGAGCGTTCCGCCCTTCTCCGCGCCCGCGGCCTTGGAGAATTGCGCGGCGACAGGACCGAACGGCGCTTTCTTCGCCTGCAATTCCTTCGCCATGCGTCCGGCGAATTCCTCGACCTCTTTGTTGCGCTTCGGATTGTCGAGCGGCAGGAAAATATCCGCGACAAGATATTCCGTCTGGCCGATCTTGCTCTTCATGCGTTCGATACGGGTATCGACATCGGACGTGCTGACATTCACGCGGTTCTTAAGACGGTCACGCACATAGTTGTTCCATGAAAGCTGCGCCTTGATCTGGCGTTTCAGCGTTGCCATGGGAACGCCCTGCTGTTTCAGCGCCATTTCGAATTTGTCGGCGGGAATATTGTTTTGCTGCGCGATCGTTTTAAAACCTTCCTCGACCTCTTTGTCGCCGGCGGTGAGTTTGCTGCGCGCGGCGGTCTGGAGCTTGAGTTGTTCTTCCACAAGGCTGTCGATGACCTGCGGACGGATTTTTGTGCGGATCTCCGCACTGTCCGGAAGACCGGAAGATACCATGACAAGCTTCATGCGGTCATTCACGTCCTGCATGGAGATTGCCTCGTCATTCACGACGGCGGCGATGCCCATGACATTCTGCGCCGACGCGGAAACGGGCGGCAAAACGATAGAGAGTGTGGCAACGGCAACGGCCGTCAGAATTCCGTATTTCATCATCTTCTCCGGCCAAAGGGGCCATTGGTCGTCAGGGCTTGATGCCGTGAAAGATACACTTAGACGAAAGCTGCGGCAAGATTATGCCCTTTTCTTGTCCCCGAAACGCCCGCCCGGTTTGTAACGCGACAAATAGGACGGCAGGATAGAGGCCATGGACGTCGGCGCAATGCCGAGGTCGTGCAGCTCCGGCATGCCCGGCTGGATGACATTGTCCGTTTTCAGCGTTTCCACCTGATCCGCCGTCAGCAAAGGGCCCGGCAGCATGGAAAGCAGGCTTCCCTGCAACTTCGCGATGCCCCACGGCAGATTGACCAGAAGACGCGGACGCGCCGTATGTTCGAAAAGCGTCTGGTAGATATCGCGGAACGACAGGACGTCCGGCCCGCCAAGCTCGTATATCTCGCCGGCGGAGGCAGGATTTTCGATCGCGGCCATGACGGCATCGGCGACGTCGCCGACATAGACAGGCTGAAGCTTCGTCTCGCCGCCGCCGATCAGCGGCAGGAACGGCATCACCACGGAAAGGCGCGCGAACATGTTGAAGAAATTATCTTCGGGGCCGAACACGACGCTCGGGCGCAGGATGGTTGCGGACTGGAAATTCTCCAGCACGGCCTTCTCGCCATTGTGCTTGGATTTCGCGTAGCGCGAATGCGCCTGATCGCAGCCGAGTGCGGAGATATGGATGAAGCGGGAGACTTTCTCCTCGCGGCAGGCCTTGGCGATGGAACGCGGGACCTCCGTATGGATCTTCGTGAACGCGGCCTTGGATTTTTCGGCGAGAATGCCGATGCAGTTCACCACGACCTCGCACCCGCGCACGGCCTTGCGGACATCCGAATCCGAATAATCGCAGAAGACGGGAACGATCTGACCGACATTGCCCGCCGTTTTGAGGAAATAGGCGCTGGCCGGTGCGCGGCTGGCCACCTTGACGATATAGCCTTTCTTGGCCAACTCGCGGACGACCTGGCGTCCGATAAAACCCGTGCCGCCGAATACGCAGGCCTGCTTGTATATATACGTTGTCATATTTTGAACGCTAACGTCCTGTAACTTGTTGTTGAAAGGAGCCGGAAAAGCCCCCGCTTTGATCGCGTTTTATTTTTAGCGCGTTTTCTGGCACAATAAAACAATGACTTGTTTTTCCATAGAAAAAACTTTCCTGATTGCCCTTTTGTCCCTTGGAATCCTGCTGCCCCATGCGGCCGCGGCGCAGGAAGACACGCCCCCGCGCGAAGCCGCCTCCGAGGCCGGAAACGACTGGGAGGAGCGGGACAAGAAAAACGAAAAAACCGACGCCCCGATCGTCGTCGAGCTGTTCACCGCCACGGAATGCTCCGCCTGTATTTTCGCCGACCGGATGCTGTATGA
>QFNK01000320.1 GCA_003240795.1 Micavibrio aeruginosavorus
CAGGGAGCACCGGCGACGGCGGAATATTTCGCAGGCTGGGAAGCCGCCGCGCAGGCCTATAACAGCGGCAACGGCGGCGCGTGGAACACCGCTACCGCAAACCTCCGCGCGCAATCGGACAAATTTACCGACAGCGGCAAGGTTGAGCTGGAGCTCGCCTACAACGCGTTGCATCCCCTGAACCTCGCGCTGGCGTTCTATCTCTTGTCCTCTCTTGTCTTCGCCGTGCACGCCATGCGTGATAGCGGCGCCTCGTGGCTTTACCGCACGTCCGCGGCGTTGCTGGCCGCCGGAGCCGTAACGCATACAGCCGCCATTCTGATGCGCGTGGAAATACTCTCCCGTCCGCCTGTCGGCACGCTGTATGAGTCCATCATCTTCGTCGCCCTAGTTTGCGTCCTGATCGGCGCGGGGTGGGAAGCACGCAAGAAAAACGGCAGCGGCCTGCTCCTCGCCGCCGTGTCCGGCATGGTCCTGCTCTGCTGCGCGATGGGGTTCGCGTCCGAAGACACGTTGCAGGTTCTGGTCGCCGTGCTGAACACGAATTTCTGGCTGGCCACGCATGTACTGTGCATCACCATGGGATATGGATGGTGCATCGCGGCGTCGATGGTGGCACATGCCTATCTCTACGAACGTGCAAAAGGGCGCAGCGCCGACACGCTTTTCGCGCCCGTCAAAATCCTCTCGCTCATCGCGCTTCTCTTTACGGCCGTCGGCACCATCCTCGGCGGCATCTGGGCGGACCAGTCGTGGGGGCGGTTCTGGGGATGGGATCCGAAGGAAAACGGCGCACTCCTCATCGTTCTGTGGCTCGTCTGGATTTTGCATGCCCGCATCGCGGGACAAATCGGCCGGCCGCTCTTCATGGCCGGTATGGCGGCCGTCTCCGTCATCGTCGCACTGGCATGGTTCGGCGTAAACCTGCTCAGCGTCGGCCTGCACTCCTACGGCTTCATTGACGGCATCGCGCTCGGCTTGTCTCTCTTCTGCGCGGCGGAGGCGGCCTTGATCGGCGGCCTCTACTATCTGGGCAGGAAGCGCGCAGCATGAACCGCAATATAGCCATCCTGATCGCCCTTGTCGCCGCGACTGCGCTCTACACGATCTACACCGAAAAAATGCGCCCGCCTGTGACGGACGCACTCGTCAAAACCAAAACGCTCATCACCGAACAGGCCGCGCCTGATTTCGAATTCACGGACATCAAGGGCAACAAACTGCGCCTGTCCGATTTCAGGGGACAGGCGGTTATCGTCAATTTCTGGGCGTCATGGTGCGCCCCTTGCGTGGTCGAGTTCCCACAAATGGTCCGCCTTGCGCAGGCGACAAAAGGCAAAAGCGTTTTTATCTTCCTGTCATGGGACGAAAAGGACGAGGACATCACCCGCTTCCTGAAAAAACACGCCCCGTCCGGCATGCCGGAAAACATCGTCATAGGTCATGATAAAAGCCGCAGCATCGCGCAGGATCTGTTCCAGACATACCGCCTGCCGGAAACGTACCTTCTGACATCCCGCTTGAACATCGCCGACAAAATCATCGGCGCGGACATCGCGTGGGACGGCGATGCGATGATCCGCAGAATACAAGACCTTTCCGCACAATAAGCGCGCCGCCGCGCCATGCGTGAAACGCAACGCAGCCTTTTGCAGAGCAGCAAAAAATCTTTTTATTTTATGTTCTTAAGTTGCTTTTCCAATTTAAAGAACTTGCTTCCTGCAACCGTCAGGCATAGGTTATGGGCAAATTGGATTACAACAAATTCCTGGAAAAAATGACCCAATCTTCTGCTTCTAAAATTCTGAAACTTCTTCCTGCCAAAGCCCCTGCGATGATGAAAGAGTTTTCGGATATCTTCCTGCAAAACGTATCGGAAGAAGATCTCAAGCAAATCACGCCGGATGTCATGGCTAAAACGCTTGAATCGCACTGGGATCTTTTCAAGGCGAAGAAAAAGAACAAGCCCTCGATCCGCATTTACACGCCGTCGAAAGACAAGGATGGTTACACGCTCGGCCGCACGGTGATCGATATCGTGCAGGACGACATGGCGTTCCTCGTCGACTCCGTCGTCGCGGAGATCGTGCGTCACGGCCAGTTGATACAAACGCTGATCCACCCGACCATCCATGTCGAATTCGCGAAGGGCGGCGAGCCAAAAAAATTCATCAAGGACTATCAGGACGGCGTTACGCGCTATTCCATGACGCATATCGAACTGCGCAGCGCCATCACCGACGCGCAGATC
>QFNK01000321.1 GCA_003240795.1 Micavibrio aeruginosavorus
CTCCGCCAAAGCACAGGGCCGCGATAAAAACATTCCTGATCCGCAGCAAGAGGAGCTGCGACCATCCGGCGCAGACCAGCGCTATTCCCGCGAACATCGCGAGCGGCGAGTTGGAGAGATAAAGAAGCTCCCCCGCAGGTGCCCAAACGTTGAAGACCGGCATCAGCGTGCGGATACAGAAACTCAGCCCCGCAAAGACACAGAGGCCTATCAGGATATTGGATTCCCGCACACGGTTTGAAAATGTTCCTGCCAGAAACAAAGGGAGCCCGAGAAAGCAGAACGCCGCAAGATCGCGCAGGATCAGCATGTGATCGTTCGCGAAATACACGGCCGTCACCGTCGGCACGATCAGGCCGCAGAGAAAAAATATCTGTACCGATTTAAGAAAGAGGCCGCTGCCAAGGCCGACATCCGCGATACGCGCGATCCCGCCGCATAGAACGGAGAGAAGCAGCAACGCACCGATTATGATTTCTATCGTGCCCGGTTGGTCGGGCGTGGGCGTGCCTGCAAGCGCATAAATGATGATGGCGGCAAATAAAAAGACGTGCGCCGCCGATATGCGCGGCAGATTAGCCATGAGACGCTTCCCAGATCATCTTCACCGCGACAATGATGATGAATGCGGAAAACACACGGCGTAATGTTTTTACAGATACGCTGTGCGCCAGTGCCGCTCCATAGGGGGCGGCAACCACGCTGAGCGGCGCTATCACACAGACGGCAAGCAGGTTGATATATCCAAGCGAGAATGGCGGCAACCCGGGTACGCCAAGACCGATTAGGATAAACCCGATCGTACCGGGGAGAGCGATGACGGGACCCAGGGCGGACGAGCTTCCCACGGCCTGATGTATCGGCACGCCGTTCAGCGTCATGAAGGGTACGTTCAATGTTGCGCCGCCAATCCCCATCAGGGAGGAAAGGCCGCCTATGACGAAACCGCCCGCGCTTCCCTTCACCGGCGTCATCGCATGGCCTTCGTCCCGGACTTTCGGCGGAATCTGCATCATGGCCGCGAACAGAAGAAGGGCGCCGGCGAAAACAATCGTCAGCGCGGCGCCGCTGAGATGATCGGCAATCACCGTCCCTGCGGCAACGCCCAGTAAAATTCCGGGCCCCACCATTTTTACAATATCCATGCGCACCGCCCCTTTGCGATAGTGCGCACGCGCCGAGGAAATTCCGGTGGGGATGATAATAGCCAGCGAGGTGCCGACCGCCAGATGCATCAGGCTTGCTTCTGCGTATCCCAGCGTCTTGAAAAGAAAATACAGCCCCGGCACCAACACGATGCCGCCGCCTATGCCCAGCAGTCCCGCCAGAAACCCTGCAGATGCCCCGAGCGCGAGGAGCAGCGGGAAAAGGACAGGAGCGTGGGCGATCAAATCTTGCATGCCATATGGCAACAGAAATAAGGGGGCTGTGCAAGCCCCCTCGGTTTCAATTTCAATTTCTATCACTGATCCGGATTGAACAGGCGCGGCGGGTCGACCAGCGGGTTGTTACGCTCTTTATAGACCACGCGTTTCTGTGTCGGGACGCCCGCAGTGGGTGTCGTACCGAACGGGCTGTTGCCATTGTTGTAAAAACCGGAGAACGCACCGCCTTGGTTTTGAGCGTTTCCGTTTGGCTGCTGCTGATAATATTGCTGCTGATAGGTGTTGTTGCCGAACTGGCCGAAGCTGCCGCTGTTTTGCGATTGCTGCTGCGCGCGCAGATAGGCGTCCTGTTGCGGCGTCAGGGAGCCGATGGACGTCACACCGGACATCGGATTGCTGTTGGTGCCGAAACCCGTATAGGCCTGATTGCCGTTGTTGAAGTTATAGGAAGGGGCATTTCTGCCGGCGATCATCTGCTGCATCGGGAAAGGCTGGACATTCGCGCCGTTGTTGTAGACCGGAGCGCCGCCGCCGTTCTGGGACGGCGTATAATAAGTCGTTCCGGTTCCCGTATTGTAATTCGGCACGCCGTAATAATTCGTGTTTTGCGCCATGGACGGCCCCGCAAAGCCCAAAGCTCCGGTTGCTGCGATAGCGAGAATGACGAAACGACGCATGGATGCCTCCTGATACCTGTAGAAAACACTCTATCACATATATATGTTCCCCGCCAAAAACGAATGACATCAGCGGCTTAAAAAGTTTTCAGGCTTACGGCAGATAATCCTTAAAAGACTTAACTCTTTTTTAAATGATTCCGACGATTATGAGGGTGAAATTCCATAAG
>QFNK01000322.1 GCA_003240795.1 Micavibrio aeruginosavorus
CAGGCGGTTTTCTGCCTCATTTCGCGTTTTTAGCAAAGAAAAGATGATCCCTGATGCCAAAATAGCGACCGTTATGCCAAGAGATAAACCAGGATCCATTTTTCCTACAATCTGGTTCCAGAATATCTTGCCCCCAATAAATATCAGGACGGCCGATAATGCATATTTAAGATAGACGAAACGATGCATCATTGCAGCCAAGGCAAAATATAGCGCTCTAAGCCCCAGAATTGCAAAAATATTACTCGTGTAAACGATGTATGGATCAGTCGTAATTGCAAATATCGCAGGGACAGAATCAACGGCAAAGATAATATCCACAAATTCAACCATCAACAGCGCAAGAAACAAAGGTGTGGCAAAATTTGCAAGCTTTCCGGTTTTAGGATCCGCCTGCTTCACAAAAAATTTTTCGCCATGCAGCTCATTCGTTACACGCATATGAGACTTCAGAAATTTTATGAGCTTATTATCTCCCATGTTCTGGTCGTGAGAGCTGGCAAAGAGCATTTTTATACCAGTAAGTATAAGAAAAGCGCCGAAAATATAAAGAATCCAGCTGAATTGACTGACAAGCGTAGTACCAAGACCAATCATAACGCCACGTAAGACTATAACCCCCAGTATCCCCCAGAACAGCACACGGTGCTGATAAATTCTGGGAATGGCGAAATAGGCAAAAATCAGAGAGATTACAAATATGTTGTCGAGAGCCAATGTCTTTTCAACAAAAAAGCCAGTCATGTAGTTCATACCAGATTCCGGCCCCATTTCCCACCATATCCAGCCCCCGAAAAGCATTGCGATTGCAATATATCCGGCACTCATCCACAGACTTTCCTTAACTGTGATCACATGGTTATCTTTGTGCAAAACTCCCAGATCCAGAATAAGAAGCGTTACAACAATACCCATGAAAAGAAGCCATACCCATGCTTCTTTTCCCAAAAAATCAGACGACATAAATTCGGCTATTAGATCCATGATTTTCCTCTAAACTTAAAAAGATTTTTCGATTATGCCCTTTGTACCGCGCTATTTTCTGCGGCCCCTTATCGGTACCGTTTGAAGGGCCATATTCCCTTCCGCTTGGCGTTTGCTAAGAATTGAGAACCGATCTTTGACAAGCAGTCGAACTTTCTTGAGGTAAGAAAGACGATTCGCGTCAACCGCAAGACGCCTGCGTTCCGTTTCAATTTTTTGCTCGATACGATGAATTTTTTCTATAAGTGACTTGAGAAGCCTAACTGACATATATCCTCCTAAACGTTAGGTCGTTTTGAGAGTTCTGGTGTCAGATAGCCAATAGAAACCGACACCGGGAAACTCCCGATGCGGTCCGACATCACGGCTAATATAATAAAATATTAATATTGCCGCCAGAGGGGCCCGGCCCGCCTTAAACAAAACGATATAACAGTGTTAGGATTTTTCAAGACACGCTGAAAAAAAATTATCTCAGCAAAAATAATAAGAAATGGTGCTGCCGGCGGGGATTGAACCCGCGACCTCTCCCTTACCAAGGAATATTCTCGTGTTACCAACGTTTTTACGGTCTATGACGTTTCGCAGAAAATAAAGGTTTTACAGGGGCATCGTTATTCTTGTTTACAGCCGTTACACAGATTTTAAATAGTTCTGAGTGGGGTTTGAGTGGGGTAAGCCGTGGAGAAATCCCTATCTTTTCTGTATTTTATAGACCTTAGAAGACGGCAATTACAATGCAGAGGATAAAAAGAATATGAGCAAAAAAAAGCTGAAAGGCAGACCAAGTCGATATAGCGCTTACGAAAACATACTCAAAGATCATGCACCGATGAGCATGAAAAAGAGGCCTGTATATGCGAACGGCATAGGAATTTTTAGAGGAAAAACTGGAGATAAGGTATTCCTAAAGATTTTTTTGAGACATCAAAATAAATCTGTCGAATTTCCAGTTGGGAATCTTCATTCATGGGAATGGGCAAGCTTGGAAGCAGAAAGAGATAAACTACAAAGAAGAGCTGATCGTAACGAACCGCTAAATGATGAAGCATGCCCTACTTTTTGTGAGTATGCAGATACTTGGCTAGAAATAGCAAAAACGCGCCAGAAAAATTTTCTTACCTCACAATATACACTTAAAAATAGTCTTTTTCCTGCATTTGGCAAAACTCTTATTAAGGATATCTCGGTACGCCAGATTAATCTCTGGCAAGCAAAACGGCAAAGAGAAGTAAAG
>QFNK01000323.1 GCA_003240795.1 Micavibrio aeruginosavorus
CCCGCAGGTTGTCCTCGATTACAGGTCCGGCGTTTAACTGGACGATCCCCGCCTTTAATATGCTCATCCGGCCAGAAGCCCGTCTAGCTTGCCTTGCTCTTCCAGAGCATAAAGATTGTCACAGCCGCCGATATGCTGGCCGTTGATGAAGATTTGCGGCACGGTGCGCTGGCCGCCGCTTCTGACGAGCAGGGCTTCGCGCGCGGCATCATCGCCCGTCACGTCACGCTCGACGTAATCGACATCCTTGGCATCCAAAAGGCGCTTGGCCTTTACGCAATAAGGGCAGACCTTGGTCGTGTAAATTTCTATATCCGGCATTTGTTTTCCTTTCTTCCCGTTCTAAATGACAATATAGATACTTACAATGCAAACGAAAGATATCAACGCCGACATTATCGTTTCCGGGGCCGGACCTGCGGGTTTGGCCCTGTCACTGCTGTTGGCGCGTGCAGGGCTTGATATCGTTCTGGTCGATGCCGAAAAGCCGATCGACGTCAATGCGCCCGTTAAACCGTCAGGGCGGACTCTTGCCCTGCTCGAAGGCTCCATCAACGTCCTGAAGGCCGCGGGCATATGGGAGGCGCTTAGACCCTCCGTCACCCCGCTCCGCAACATGCGTATCGTCGATGATTCCATCAAATCTTCGGACAGGATCGGTGTCACCTTTCACGCGCGGGATATCGGGCTGGAGCAATTCGGTTTTAATATTCCAAACGCCATCCTGCGCAAAACGCTATATGCGGACGTTTTGAAAACAGATGGCATCACGCATCTTTCCGCCACGCGCCTCGCGGGATACGACATCGACGGCGGAAAGGTTTCCGCCAGAACCGAAGACGGGCGCGTTATCACCGCCTCCCTGATCGTCGGCACGGACGGTCGCAATTCGATTGTTCGCAAAGTCGCGGGCATCGATGCGCGTACCCATGACTACGCGCAGATGGCCATGACCTGCCTGATCCGCCATTCAAAACCGCACGATTTTACGGCCACGGAATTTCACCGCTCCGGCGGGCCGTTCACATTCGTCCCCATGGCCGACAATCATTCCAGCGTCGTGTGGGTTGAAAAAACGGACGATGCCAAAGCGCTTCTCGCCATGAAGCGCGACGATTACCGTCAGGCCATTCAGGACCGGAGCTGCGGCCTGCTCGGCACTATTTCGATGGCGTCGGATCCTGAAAGCTGGCCGCTGATGTTCCTGTCCTCAAATGCCCTGATCGGAGAACGCGCCGCGTTGGCCGCTGAAGCCGCGCATGTGCTCAGCCCCATCGGCGCGCAAGGGCTGAACCTTTCTCTGCGCGATGTCGCATCGCTGGCCGAAACCATCGTCGATGCCGCACGTCTTGGCGAGGATATCGGCAGTGCGACCGTGCTTGCCCGCTATGAAACGCGCCGCCGCGCCGACCTCCTCACGCGTACGAACGGTATCGACAGGTTGAACCGCGTCGTTGCAAACGATCTGATGTTCGTGAAGGACATGCGCCGTTTCGGCCTCAAGGCACTTGCCAAAGTTCCGCCCCTGAAATCCTTCATCACGCATCAGGGGCTTGCCCCTGCATGGGATGAAGGGCGCCTTCTCGCGGGTCAGCCCCTCTAGAACCTTACCGGCCTGACTACTCTTGCAAGGGTCAGGACATTGACACTGGCCGCGCCGGCCTCAAGCAATACCTGCGCGCATTCATTGACCGTCGCGCCGCTAGTATACACATCATCGATCAGAACGATGCGTTTTCCCGCGATCTGCCCCTTCCTGCGCGGATTGACCGCAAAGGCCTTGCGCACGTTCTTCGCGCGTTCGGCCACACTCAGATGCCCCTGCGGCGGTGTCGCCCTCTGGCGGAGCAGGACATCCGGCACGGTGCGGATGCCCGCAGCCCTTGTCAGGGAAAACGCCATCACCGCCGCCTGATTGTACCGCCGTTTCAACAACCGCCAGCGATGAAGCGGCACAGGCACCAGCAGGTCGGCATCCTTGAGCAAATCAGACCCCGCCGCGCGAAGCCATGGCACCATGGCAACCGCGGATTCCATCTTGTCGCCATGTTTGAACCCCAGGATGAAATCGCGGCTGGCATCGTCATATGCTATGGCCGCCCGCGCACGCGCGAAAGACGGCGGGTTCACAAGGCAGGACGGGCATTTCGCGCCCGCATGGCCCGGGTCGATGTCGAACGGCGCGCCGCAGGCGTCACAACAGGGATGCGTGATAAAAG
>QFNK01000324.1 GCA_003240795.1 Micavibrio aeruginosavorus
TTGAATAGCATCAGCAAACTGGTCTTCCGTTTGATTCTGTATCTTACATTCAACAATCTCTGCGCCAGTTTGCTTTAACCGGGCTATGTCCTTTTCATACCAATCCATGTCGGCATTTGGTTGTTTGGCCTCTGCATCTGCCGCGGTTGGAATAAGAAGAGTTTTTAACCCCACAGGATCAATACCAGTGATTTCCTTTATGCTTCCCTGAAAATCACCAAAGCTAGATGTTAGTAAAAGTTTCATCATATCCTACCTATAAGGATCGGCCTTCGAAAGATACTTCTGCACATATTCGCCGATACCGTCCTCAAGCTCCGTGAACGGCTTGGAATACCCCGCCTCGCGCAGCTTCGCCATATCGGCCTGCGTGTAATACTGGTACTTGTCGCGAAGCGTCTCCGGCATGTCCATGTAATTGATCTTCGGCGCTTTGTTTGCGGCGGAGAATGTCGACAGCGCGAGGTCCTTGAACGACCGCGCCTTGCCCGTACCGACATTGAAAAGCCCGCTGACCTGCGGATTGTCATACAGCCACAACATCACATCGACGCAGTCGCCGACCCACACGAAATCGCGGAGCTGCCCGCCATCCTCGTAATCCGGATGGTGCGATTTGAACAGCTTCGCCGCCGCTCCCGCGACAACCTGCGGATACAGCTTGCACACGACGCTCATCTGGTCGCCCTTGTGATATTCGTTCGGCCCGTAAACATTGAAGAACTTGAGGCCGGCCCATTGCGGCGGCAACGGCTCCGACTTCGTCTCCACCACGCGCGCCACGCGGCGGTCGAACACATGCTTCGACCATCCATACGGGTTCAGCGGCATGAAATGTTTCAGCCCCTCGATGCTCTGCTCGTCCTTGAATCCGTGATGCCCGTCGCCGTAGGTCGCGGCGGAGGACGCATAGATCAGGCGCTTTTTGTTCCGCCAGCACCATTTCCACAGGCGGCGGCTCAGCGCCACATTGGTATCGATGATCAGGTCGGCATCCGTCTCCGTCGTAGACGAAATCGCCCCCATATGGAAGATGACCTCCACCTGGTCCAGATGGCTGTTCAGGTAATCGAACAGACGGTCCGGATGAACAAGGTCGCGTATCTCGCGCTTGGCGATATTGCGCCATTTGTCTCCGTTGCCCAGAACGTCGCAGATGACGATATCCGAAGCGCCGTGCGCTTCCAGCCCCGCTACGAGGTTCGATCCGATAAAGCCCGCGCCGCCTGTAACCACAATCATGATAGAATCCTTTCAGTAACAACATCTTAGGCTATGCGGGAAAGACAATCCATCCCTTGTGGTTAAAATAACAGATTACTATTTACATAAGTATAAAAACCTGTTAAAAATTCCTTTATGTCAAGCCCAGCCAATCTATCAACCGAGCTTAAAAGCGCCCTGCATTCCATGCCTGCCGGTGAAGGTGATCCGCTGCGGACCATAACCATGGTCGGAGCGCGGCTGAGCGGCCGGGAACTCTCCCCCGCCGATGCGGGCTATCTGTCCAAGGTCTTCTCCATTTGCGCCGACCGCAATATTGGCGTGGCTCCGGATGTCGAATTGCGTGTCGCAAATCTTGAATACGGATGCGACTTTCTGGCCAGGCCTGAAAAATCGGACCTCGTCGTTTTGTCCTACATATTCTATGAGCCCTCAATGATCGGCCTGCACCGCGTGCAGGACTATGTGCGCCAGAGCAGCCTGGCCGCAAACAATGATTCTTGGCACAATGCCCTTCTGGAAACAGGGACGAAACTGGCCGTCAATGTGATCGAGGGCGATGGCCGGTGCGAACTGCCGACATCCTTTATCGACCGCGCCCCTTTCCGGCACACGGAGACTATCGCCGCGCCGGACATCAACAAGAACTTCGCCCTGCTGCGCCGCTGATACGCGCATAAAAGTTATCCCCGTGGATATGTGAACAACTTTTTGCGGGTTTGGTTGTGGCTGCGCCCGCTCCCGTATAAAAAATTCTCTGGTTGGCACAGAGAATCAATTTTATGAAACCCGATCCCAAAATTTTCGATGATATTTCCCGCGTCGCCGGCGGCGCCATGAACATGTTCTCCGCCGTGCGGGAGCAGGTCATGAACGACTTCCGCGCCCGTTTCGACGAATGGGCATCGCGCATGGACCTCGTCCCGCGTGAGGATTTCGACCGCCTCGAGGTGCAGGTGAAAAAACTGCAAAAGCAGGT
>QFNK01000325.1 GCA_003240795.1 Micavibrio aeruginosavorus
GGAAAAACTGGCCGATCAGGTCGGGATTACGTTTCAGCAAATTCAAAAGTATGAGAACGGCGCGAACCGCGTCAGCGCATCCCGCCTGTATGAATTCAGCAAGGTTCTGGATATTCCGGTCAATTTTTTCTTCGAGAATTACGGATCGAATGAGAACAGCGCGTTTGCCGCTGGCTTCGGCGAAAGCGAACAGGCAGGATTTGAAGGCGCGGACGATATTCTGAAGCGCAAGGAAACGCTGGAACTCATCCGCGTTTATTACTCCATCGAGAATCCAAAGCTCCGCAAAGACCTGTTCAAACTTGTCAAAAGCATGGCGGAAAACCTGAAGGTTCAGGACGCTTAATACCCTTGCATGGCTTGAAGACTAGGGTTAGCCTTGTTGCATCATTTGCAACAGGACAGTTTATTTATGCATCAGAACGCAATGCCAAAACCTCAGCACGCACACGAAAACTATATTTTTACCAGTGAATCCGTATCCGAAGGACATCCCGACAAGCTTTGCGATCAGGTTTCGGACGCCATCGTCGATGCCATCCTGAAAGAAGATCCTTACGCGCGCACCGCCGTTGAAACGGTGGCCACGACCAACTATGTCGGCATCATCGGCGAGGTACGCGCCCCTGCCTCTATTACACGCGAGCTGATGACCGATATCGCGCGCCAGACGATCAAGCGCATTGGGTACGAACAGGACGATTTCCACTGGAACAAGGTCGAGGTTGATTGCCGCGTGCACTCTCAATCCGCCGACATCGCCGTCGGCGTCGATGCCGCCGGTGACAAGGACGAAGGCGCAGGCGATCAGGGCATCATGTTCGGTTATGCCTGCCGCGAGACCGAAGAGCTGATGCCCGCCGCGATCCATTACAGCCATGAGATCCTGCGCCTGCTCGCCCAGGACCGTCACAACGGCACGCTTTCGAAACTGCGCCCAGACGCGAAATCGCAGGTCTCGCTGGAATATATCGATGGCCGCCCCGTCCGTGCGACGTCTGTTGTTCTGTCGACGCAGCACGAAGAAGGACTGTCCCAGAAAGACATAAGGGATATGGTCATTCCCTACATTCAAAAAGTCCTTCCGCAAGGATGGATGCCGCCGGAGGATGAACTTTACATCAACCCTACCGGCCGCTTCGTCATTGGCGGGCCTGTCGGGGATTCCGGGCTTACGGGGCGTAAGATCATCGTCGATACTTATGGCGGCTCCGCCCCGCATGGCGGCGGCGCTTTCTCCGGCAAGGACCCGACGAAGGTGGACCGTTCCGCTGCCTATGCCGCCCGCTACGTCGCCAAAAACATCGTGGCCGCAGGCTATGCCGAAAAATGCACGCTGCAGCTCTCATATGCCATCGGCGTGTCCAAGCCTATTTCCCTCTACGTCAACACGCACGGGACCGGCACGGTCGATGAGGCCGCCATTTCCGCCGCCATCGGCAAGGTTATCAACCTGTCGCCGCGCGGCATCCGGGAACATCTTAGCCTCAACCGCCCTATTTATGCCCGCACGGCGTCCTACGGGCATTTCGGCCGCAAGGCGGAAGCGGACGGCGGTTTCAGCTGGGAAAAGCTCGATCTCGTAAAACCCTTGCAGGATATACTGGGATAATTTAAATCCCCGTTCTTCACCCCTGCCGCATGCGGGGGTGAAATGAAGGGACGTTTATAAAATGAGCAAAATTCCAGCCGCCTTTACACAGGAAGCGAAAAAGCGCGTCTACGGCCGCCGCCTTGGACGCCCCATGAGCGCGTCCCGCCAGAACGCCATTGAAGACGTGCTGCCCGTCCTCACCCTCGACATGGCCGCGATGACCGAGGACGGCAGCGTCGATCCGGACGGTTTTTTCCCTGAAAACAAGGACATCGTATTCGAGATCGGCTTCGGCAACGGCGAGCATCTAAAAGCCATGCTGGAACAGCGCCCCGACCGCAATTATATCGGTGTGGAGCCGTTCATCAACGGCATGTCCGCTTTCCTGAAAAGCGTTCAGGACATGAGCCACGCAAACCTCCGTGTATGGATGGATGATGCCGTCATGCTGGCGCGCTCGCTCAAAAGCGAGAGTATTTCGACACTCTATATCCTCAATCCCGATCCCTGGCCGAAGAAGAAGCACCACAAGCGCCGCATCGTCCGTCAGGAAACATTGATGGAGTATCACCGCATCCTGAAACCCGGCGGCCGTTTTATCATGG
>QFNK01000003.1 GCA_003240795.1 Micavibrio aeruginosavorus
ACTTCTTCCTTTGAGTACGATAGTAAAGAAATTAAAATTATCTGCGTTGCGAATATACAAATCCAGAATGATTTTATTTTATCAATGCGGTAATACGCGCACCATATTGCCGCGGAGATGATGGCAACCTCCGCCATGATAATCATGTAAATAGATATTTGGAGAAAATGCGTGTTTGCAATACATAAAAACGCATTGAACGTCATCGATAGAAAAACGGCAAAGACAGGAAAATAGCCATCATTTCCTATATTTTTTTGATGCATAATCGTCATGGATTAATTTGCCTGTAATGGGCATCCATTTTCGATACAAGGTCTTTCCATGAAAACTTTGCTGCGAATTCTTGAGCGGATTCCCGATCTTCCATGGACGCAAGGTTCATTTGACTGAATATCTTTACCGCAGCAATTTTAGTATCCGTAAAATCAACCAGGAGACCGACACCGGCATCCTGTATAAGCTCTTTGAATGCTTCATTCGGCTGCACAAAAGGTATCAATCCAACGGACATTGCCTCCAACATAGACATACCGAAGCCCTCAAAAGAGGAAGCAGACATGAAATAGCCGCACTGGAGCGCGATCTCCTTCATCTCCTGAGGTTGGACACCGCCGTAAAATTTTACCTGCTTTGCCACCCCTTTTCCTGTTGCCTGCCGTATTAATTCATCTATGGGAACATCCCACGAAGGACCGACAATGTGGAGAGTGCCGGAATATTTATAGCGGCGAACCATTTCAGCAAAGACATCTATGATTAGATCAACGCGTTTGTTTTTTGCCAATCTTCCAATGAAAAGGAAGTCCTTCCCTGTCGAAATTTCTTTTGAAATTTCCTGTATAGCGTTGTGCATCAAAGTTACATTTTTTGTTATGAAAGAAAATTTATTAAAGTCGTTTTTGCTCGTTGCAAATATTCTTGAATAGAATGTTGATGAAAACCGCGTTATTGCGCTGAAATAAATTCTTTTATAAAAATGATAATCCTTCGTATGAAAAAATCCTCCATGGGTTGTTGCGACGCATTTTGGTCTTATAAAAGGCGATATGAGCGCAACGTAATCATAAAAAACGTCTGTGTTATGAACATGCACGATATCAAACCGAGAAAAAAATGAAGGATAAAGCAGCGGCAGAAAAAACCTCCGCCCTCCTACAAAACTGACTCTCCTTATTTTTATTCCCTTAATTTCATCATGTTTCGGTAAAACATCATTTGTTTGATGAAATATTTTATCGAGCGTTAAAACCGTACAATCATATCCTATTTCTTTTTGATGAAGCGCCATGTTCATGACGTAGGATTCTAGACCGCCAATGCCGGGATAAAACTGGCGTACGACGTGTAGAATTTTTATTTTTTTGGGTAATGCCGTTTTCCTATTAAATTTAAGCTTATACACCCTTATCAGGAATCCAAAGTTTCCAGGTATATAGCGCATGAACAATCGTTTTGGCTCCTGCTGCAATCTATAGAGCCATTCCATCCCTATATGCCTAAGGATGCCAGGCGCGCGTTTTATTTTCCCGCCCAAAAAATCCAGTATAGCGCCGCCGCATATGATCAAGGACGGATGGCCGTTCGATGCCAGATCAGCGGAAACACTTTCCTGTCTGGGCATGCCCATTCCCAAAATCGTTATATCCGGTCTTTTTTGTTCGAATTCTGTTTTATATGCCGCGCTTTCCTGAAAGCCATCTATAGCGAAAACTTTCGCGACATTTAAATTTGACATTTCTTTGGCGGCTTTATCCACGTAAGGCGCGTCTGTACCCATTAAGTAGACGCTTTTTCCTGATACTCTTTTAAGGATCTCCGGGATAAAATCAGTTCCGTTCATGTTGAGGCCGGGATTTCGTCCGAGCGCACGGAATAGTATTTTCATACCGATCCCATCCCTTAGAAGGTAATCGCATGAAGAAAGGTCAGCATAAAACTCCTTATTTCTTGAGAGCATATTAAATGCATGTGCATTTACAAACGCGAGTCGGACAGGTTTTTTCTGCGCGGCTATTTCTAAATCATCCAGAAATTTTTTATATTCTTCATGATCTGGAATGATCGTAATTTTATCGACGATAGATATTTGATCTTTATAGATATCCCGCAATTTTAATACGCCCCCGCACCACTCAAGAATACGCGTACGGTTTTGAAGAATATGACGATGTCATACCACACAGACCAATTCCGTATATACCATCCATCCCAGTAAACACGCCGTTCAAAACTGGTTTCGTTTCGGCCGCTAACCTGCCATAGACCGGTCAGTCCGGGGCGGATTGCCTTATATTGCTGGATCATCACTCCATATGATTCCTGCTGATCCGGCAGAATCGGGCGTGGCCCTATAAGGCTCATATCGCCTATCAAGACATTCCAGAGCTGCGGGAGTTCATCAAGGCTTGTTTTTCTGAGGATTTTAGAAATGCGGGAGTCGACACGAGGGTCGTTTTTGAGTTTTTTATATTTATCCCACTCCAACCTGGCATTGTCGTCCAATCTGGTTATTTCCTCTAAAATTTCCGCAGCGCCTTCTTTCATCGTACAGAATTTCCAGCATTTAAACAGGCTGCCGTTTCGTCCTACGCGAACTCCGGCGTAGAACAAAGGCGTATGGCATCTTTCAATTTTCTTGGCGGTCCAGACAGCGATGCACAATGA
Organism: Micavibrio aeruginosavorus; assembly: GCA_003240795.1. Classification (GTDB taxonomy): domain Bacteria; phylum Pseudomonadota; class Alphaproteobacteria; order Micavibrionales; family Micavibrionaceae; genus Micavibrio_A; species Micavibrio_A aeruginosavorus_B. The sequence continues at coordinate 2,668 of QFNK01000003.1, forward strand.
CGCAAGGAAGGGTAGAAAGATGACTGTTATAACGATGTCCGCAGATCTTTTTACGAACTGTCCGGATGGTGAGCGTATAGGATCGCGGCGATGGAGGAGCATGACATCGTTTCCAAAGAAGCAATGTTGCTCTGCCCCATAAACCTCCAGACTTTTTGTATTCGGCAAAACGGCGTATTCCACTTGTGACGAAGCCAGAATGTCGTTTAAGTTTTTCCGGTGATCCCCGCAAAGATCATCCATCGCAAAGATATAATAAAAACTCTTATTTTTATGGATGAATCCCGAAAATCCGGCAATTTCGTCATAGACATTGATCGACGAGAAGGCTTCAGGCATAAGAGACGGCTCCAAGCTTCTGCCATCAGATCTGGTAAGCAGAACAGCCTTAACATCATAGCCAGTCATGCCATCGGAATGAAAGGCATACAGGCAATCCGTTACCATTTGGAGGTCGCCCACGAGGACTATCGGCAACTTCCATTTTTTTGATAGTGATACCAGGCGGATTGATAACTGCCTTCCCGCCAGCAGGTAGCAAAAGCATATGGCCCAGTTTGAAACCATCAATGCTGGGAAGGATCTGTATTCTAGAAAATAGTAATTAAATCCGTCAAACAGAGCGGCGACAAAAATTGTCTTCACAATCGTTTCGATTTGCGCGAGCCATGGCAAACGGCGTGAGTAATGCCCTTTGTATGCAAAGAAGAATAAAATGAATGCGCAGAGGAAATAATAATAGTAACGCCGCGTGTCGAAGTGATGAAAATTTCCGGACCAGTCAAAAGTATGGGATGCAGAAACAAGAACAGCTGACCCTATTTTGGTGCACCAGAAGGCCGCCAAGAGCGCGGCTATATCGCAAGTCAGCATAACCACGCCCAGATGACGGGGGATCTGCCTCTTGATATTAACAGCCTTGCATGAGCTTTCGATCATAGGTTGTTTTAATACCACGGCATGTCAACCATAGAAAATGGTTATTGCAGTTTATTCAAACATATACCGAGGATAATACTGACCGCTCGTACGGCACATAAAAAGAAAGGAGCCTTTCGGCTCCTTCTCAAATTCGCTTATTTTTTGACCCAGCTTCCGCTCGCCCCCTGATACAGCGCGCCTGAAGGCAGCTTGTTTATGATCTGCTCCGCGGCGAGCTTGGCGACCACGCTGGCTGGCTGATTATTCTGCTGGGAGATGCGGTTATATTCGTCCCGGCGGCGGGCATTGACGTCATTGGCAAGTTCCTGCGCCTCGCGAGAAGCGACCACAACACCCACATAGCCATCCTGTTTTTCACCGAGAAGGCCCTTGCTGCGCGCCTCGTTCAGGTCTAGCGCGAAAGCCGGAGAAGCCGCGATAACGAGAAAAGCCGCTACGATCGTTGTGAAAATAATTTTCTTCATGACGGTATCCTTAGAAAATATCCTTGTTGTTTTTGATTGCCTGCTGAACATCACGCTCGATCTCCACCTTCACGCGGTGTTCGATATTGACGTTCATGTTGATTTCGATCGGCTTGTCAGGCGCTTCGACCTTGACGGTTGGCGTACAGGCGGCGAGCGCCAGAACCCCGAGGCAGACATTTGTTATCTTATTCATGCAATTCCTGCTGAAGTAGTTTTTCCGGTGTTTTAAAGAGCATAATGTTTTGTTCGACAATGTCCAGAACATCCCCCGTCAGGTTGATGTTCAATTTCACAGGACGGCCATTATATACGTCCGGATTGCGCCCCTCGAGCCTTAGCAAAACGGCCATATTCCGCCCTTTTCCGGGTGTGACGTTAAGGGATAGGAGAGAATACTGCAGATTTTCCAGAACCTCGCGCACCAAGGCAACCTGCTGATTATCGCCCGGTATGACGTCCGCCGGCATGGATATCCGGCCGGTGCCGTCCGCCTTCAACGTCCCCTTGCCTATCGTGTAACCGCCCGCCTTGCTGATCGTCACAGGGACGGTTCCGGAGAGCGTGCCGGTTGCGTTTACGCGTTTGCCGGTAAATGACTGCATAAGATCATCCACGGAAATCTTGCTGATCCTGACGGGCACCGTCATAGGAAATTTCACATCAAAACCGCCCGTGGATATGCGCCCCTGCTTGAAAGGGCCAGATGCGGAAACAATCCGCAGTTTGTTGTTACCGGGGGATATGAAATCAGCCTCCGCCTTGATTGCCGCGTTATAATCCTTGTTCGCGCTATAAAGATCGCCATCAAGCGCGAGCGAAGCGCCGGTTACAGACAGCGTCCCTGCACCTGCCATTGGGGGCAACGGGATGTCTTCCCCCGTCACAGACGACACGGACCACGAGCCTGACCATGTCTTTCCGTTATCCTGCGGCGACAGGACGATCATTGTTTCAGAAACGGCGATGTCACGTGTTCCGGTCCGGAAAGTCGTGGGCTGCGTTTCTATCTGCAGACTATCCTGAAAGTTCGCCGTGAAGGGAATGGTTGCATTCACCGCGGCACCCGTGACCGTCAGACGGCTGTCCTCTATATTCAAAGAGCGAAACGGCAGCGAGGACAATATGGCCGGTATGTCCAAGGGTGCGGATTCTGCCGCCCGCTTTGGCTTGATCGCATCGAGCCCTGTTACCGACCAACCGTTTTCGCCTTCGCGTATCTGAATGGCAAGGCCGCTGAGCTTTATGTCGCGCAGGGTTCCATCGATCAGCTCCCGCACGGTGTACTCAAGCGTGACCTTATCCAGCAGCAGGGGATTATCCTCGCCAAGCTTTACGTCGACAAGCGTCGCGCTCGTCAGGCTGACATCCTCCAATTGAAAATCGAGATTGCTAACACCGCGTGCGGCGAGCATCAGGACGATGCGGTCGTGAAGAAACGACTTCCACGGAAACAGGAAAACGGCCGCCGCTACAGAAGCAATGAGAAGCGTGGTTACGGCAACCGTGATCGTTCCTTTAGCGCGCATCGGATTTTAGCGTTTTCCTTTCAGGCGCTTGTCCATCCTTTCAAACGCCTCTCCCTCGATCTGGCGGAGTATGCTTTCTAGCCCGCCTGCAACGGATTCAAGATTGTTGGAAGCAGCCGCGCCGCGCTTCGAGAGGCGGAAGCTCTGAACGATTTTTTCTTCGGGAAGAGCCACAAGCGTGAATTCGGCATCCACGACCAATTCAGGCGCACCCGAGGAATCTGCACCGTAAACAGGCTGGAATTCGTTCAATTTTATATTCAAACGGTAATCCGCATATTGGTTCTGGTTCGGCAATGTCGCCACGACATATGGCAGGGTATTGGATGCCGTGCGGCGCGTGAAATCCTGAATGACCGCATCCAGAATGTCTGGCCAGCGCGCGCCGGAGTAATAGTCCAGCGTACGGCCGCCATCCAGATAAAGCGCGATCCTGTCCGTTTCAAATCCGGGCGGAAGTGTCGGCTTGGCGATTTCCAAAACCCGCGCCTGTCCGCCTTGAACGGCATTTGGATTTTCGGCCGCGCGCAAAGCATAAATCGTTTGCGGCGGTTCGGTCGAGGTCAGTATACCCCCGCCTGCGCAACCGGTTAAAAGTACGGACAAGCCTGCTATAGCAATCAGTTTTTTCATTTCTTTTCTATCTCCACACCACGGTAATTCGGTTGGTACAACAATCTGGACGGCTCCTGCTCCAACCTGTCGGCAAGGCGGCGGATTGATTTCGCCATTTCCTTGGTCTCCAGGCTCATCTCCGTAATCTGGCGCAGGCCTGATCCGGTAAATTTATCGATGTTTCCCTTGTTGTCGGTCAGGATACTGTTAAGCGAGCTGACAGCGCCATCGATTTCATCGGCCGTTTGGTTGAAACGCTGGACCAGCTGGGTCATCTCACCGCTGCTCTCAGAGAAGTTACGGAGCGTTTCGGTTGTGTAGCCGATGTTCTCCTCACTCAGGAGCATGCTCGCACTGTTGCTGATCGCCTCGATATTGGCCATCGTTTCCTTCATGCTGTCTACCGCCTCGTCATCGAACACCTTGTTCAATTTTTCGGTCAGGGCGAGGATTTGCGTGCTGATGGCGGGAACGTCCTGGAACAGCTTGCTCAGCGTTGTTCCTTTCCCGGCGATGGTCGGATAGGGTTCGCCCTCGGTTCTTTGCGGCGCCGTGTTGTCGCCCGGCTGGGTCGTCAGATCGATAAAGACAAGCCCGGTCATGCCCTGCGTTGCCAGCGAGGCCTCGGACGACGCCGAGATCGGCGTGTTCACCTCCACCTCGATATCCACCTTGATAAGGTCGTTTCGATCCGGCGACAAACGAACGGTCAACACACGTCCGACGTCAACGCCGCGATACCGCACGAGCGCGCCGTCTTTCAGTCCGCTGACAGCGTCATGGAAGAGGACGGTATAGCGTTTGTAATTCCGCGAGTCATGCGTTCCGGCCAGCCAGACGGTGAAGAACGCCAGCCCCAGCAGAGAAATACAGACAAAAATGCCGATAACGAAGTAACGTGATTCTTTTTCCATACGCTATTAAACCTTTCCCGGTTCCTGCAGGACCGCGCGCATGCGGGGCCCTGTAAAATATTCTTTAATCCACGGATGATCGGAACGCATCATATCATCCAGCGTTCCCGATGTTATCTTTTTATCCACCAGCATCGCGATGCGGTCGCAAATGGAAGTCAGCGTATCCAGATCATGCGTGATGATGAGGACACTTAACCCCAGAAGGTCGCGCAGCGTCCGTATCAGCTCGTCAAACGAGGCGGCCGCGATAGGATCCAGCCCTGCGGTCGGCTCGTCGAGAAACAGAATTTCCGGGTCTAGCGCAAGCGCGCGGGCGAGCGCGGCGCGTTTGACCATACCGCCGGAAAGTTCGGACGGTTTTTTATAGGCGACTTCGGGGGCGAGCCCCACCATCCCCAGTTTTGCAACGGCCAGCGCTTCCATTTCGCTCTCGGGCAGTTTGTAATGCTCCCGAATAGGAAGAATAATATTGTCGAGCACGTTCAGGCCGGAGAACAGCGCGCCGTTCTGGAACAAAATGCCCCAGTTTTTATACGCCTCATCAGTGCTGCCGTCCCGCGCCTTTACAACGATATCGCCTTCCGCAGGCTTGATCAGGCCAAGAATGGAGCGGAGAAGAACCGACTTTCCGGAGCCCGATCCTCCGACCAGACCCATGATTTCTCCGCGTTTGAGCTCCATATCCAGATGGTCGTGCACCACCTGTTTTCCGAACCGCGTGACAAGGCCGCGTACCTCTATAACAGTGTCGTTCATCATATCCCCATCTTCGCAAAAACAATGGAGAACACTGCATCGGCCATGATGACCATGAAGATAGATTGAACCACCGCCATGGTCGTCAGCTTTCCAACGCTTTCGGCTGATCCGGAAACATTCATTCCCTGATACGCGCCTATAATCGTAATGATAAAGGCGAAAACGGGCGCCTTTATCAGACCGACAAAAAACATGGTCGACGTTGCGACGGATTCGACGCGGTCAATATATTGATCAAGCGGGATATCCAGCAGCGTAATGGAGATGATCGCCCCGCCCGCAAGACCGATAATGTCCGCCAGAAACGCCAGTATCGGCAATGTCAGCATCATGGCGATCAGGCGCGGGAGAACGAGAACCTCGATCGGGTTCATGCCCATAGTTTTCAACGCGTCGATTTCTTCGCGCAGCTTCATGACGCCGATTTCCGCGGCAAACGCGCTGCCCGAACGCCCGGCAACCATGATCGCAGTGACCAGAACGCCCATTTCGCGCAGAAGCGATATGACCGTCAGATCGATCGTGAAGATATTCGCGCCGAATTTTTGAAGCTGCATCGACGCCTGATAGGAAATAACCATGCTGATCAGAATGGCCAGAAGGCCAATGATCGGCAGAGCGCGAAACCCTGTTTCATCGATATGACGGACGATGGAATGAAAACGAAACGCCGACGGCTTGAAGATGTTCCTTGCGAAACAAACCGCAATTTCCCCGATGAAAGAAATAATATCGGCCGTTGTCTTGAGAGCCGAAGCAGTATTTTTCCCTATCGACACCAGCGCCGAATAGAGACCGCGCTTTTTTGACCGTTCCGGTATTTTCTTTTCCGTTTTTTCGAAAAAGGCGAATGTATCTTTCAGGTTGTCCGGCAGTTGAAGGGATGCGCCTGTCTCATCCGCGATTTTTTGCAGGCGGACAACGCCCCAGCTATCCATGCGTTCTATGGACTGGCCGTTGATCTCGCTAATGTTGTCAAAGCATTGATCCTGACATTCGCGCAAAATTTCGGCGGAATTCTCCAGCGTCCATTCGCCCGAAAGGATCAGGCGCTTTGCCTGCCCCTCGTTCTCCGATGTCAAAAATCCGGGCTGTTCCGCCATATTCCAACCAATACATAAAAATTATAAAGCCGAAGCGCAAAATACGGCGCGCCCTGGCAACTTTTTCCTTATTAAACCGTTTACATACGAGCGGGAGCGGAAAAAGTTTTCTTCTGCCCCTCATATATATGAAATATTTTATATTTTTACCATTCGTGCCATAGAAATTATACGTTTTCATGTTGTTTTTAAGAAGAATAGCCAATGTCATCGCCAGAAAGTATCTGCCTCTATGGTGGCCGCTTTACAGAACGCCGGAGAACCGTCCCAGCCATGCGATCACGCCTTCCTCTTCTTCTTATCTGGGGAGCGTGATCGAGACAGGGAAAAAGGAAAATCCCGGACTTTCGGGTTTCATGATTTTCGATCAGGGAGGAGATTCCCTGAAAGCGCGGCTCTCCCTGATCCACTCGGCGCAGCAGACGCTTGATCTGCAATATTATGCGATCAATGATGACATCACCTCCAACCTTCTGGTCGAATCCGTGATCCGCGCGGCCGGGCGCGGTGTCAGGGTGCGCTTCCTGCTTGACGATCTCAGCGTCGGGAAAGTCTATAAAAGCTTAATGTTTCTGGATTCCCTGGAAAATATCGAGGTGCGGATATTCAATCCCATCGTTACAACCAAAGACCAGAATTTCGTTTCCCGCCTGCTTGTTTTTATCATCAACCGCGCGCGGGCGACGAAGCGCATGCACAACAAGGCAATTATCGCGGACAATCATTTCTGCATATCCGGCGGGCGCAATCTTGGCGATGAATATTTCGATTCCCACACCGATACGACATTCAAGGACATAGACGCGCTGGCGGCGGGACCTGTCACGGAGAAGGTTTCAACCAGTTTCGACGCGTTCTGGAATTCTCCTGACGCTTACCCGGTGCGGCAACTTTACGGCAGGTTCAACAAGAAACGCTATGCCGCCCGTCTTCAAAAGAAACTGAACGATAATTGGGAAAAGGCGCGCTGTACGGCAGATGGCCCTTATCTCGAGATGAAATTCGAGGATTTTCTGGGCTATTCCGGGCGCCGTCTTGTCTGGTCCAAGGGTGATTATGTTTCGGACACGCCTGATAAGGTGCAGACGGAAAACGGCAACAAGCCATCAGGCCCCCTTCTCGCCATCAAGCCGCTCGTTTCAAAGGCAGAACATGTTTTTATCGCTATATCTCCGTACTTCGTCCCGCACGGCCCGGAGCTGGAATGGCTGATGGATCTCGAACATCGGGGAATTCACGTCAAGGTTCTGACCAACTCCCTTGCCTCGACCGACGTAGTGGCCGTCCATACGGGCTATGCGCCGCACAGGGCTGATATCATCCGCAGCGGCATTTCCCTGTACGAATTAAAACCCGCCAACAACAAACGCACCAAGCAAAGGATTTTCGGCCGCGGGGCGCCCTCCCATGCAAGTCTTCATGCAAAAGTTTATGTGGCAGACAAAAAGATATCCATGATCGGATCGCTCAATTTCGATCCGCGGTCTTCCCGCTTAAATACGGAAGGTGCCTTTATCGTCGAAAGCGAAGAAATCGCGCAGGAGCTGCATAGATTGTTCGAGATCGCCATATCGCCGGAAACAAGCTACAGCGTTCAAAAGGACAAGGATGGAAAAATCTTCCTTCAGACGGTGGAGGAAGATCAGGTTATGTCGCATTACGGTGAACCGGATTGCAGTTTGTGGCGGAAAATACAATTCAGATTGTTTTCAATGCTACCCGTAAAAGACCAGCTTTAGGCGGGAACAATGAATTCGGCCGTCAGAGGGTAATGATCCGATGTGCGAATGTCCGTCGCGACGCCAGCGCCCGCAAGCTCCAAACCACGGTAAAAAATATGATCCAGATGGCGGTTCAAATGGCTTATGCGTCCTTTGCGTGTAAGCCCTGCCTCCTGCAGGCCGAGCGCCTGAGCCGTTTCCATCAAAAACCTGTAGCGCGGCGCATTCCATGTGTTGAAGTCGCCGGCAAGGATCACAGGCCCGTTATGCGATGAAGCGGCCTCCACAATCTGCACGATCTGGCGTTTGTATTTTTCCATGGAGACGAAGTTGATCGCATGTATGTTGACGACCAGCAATTCACCCCGCCCCCCTTCCAGGGCGTATTTCGTGGCCAGCATCATTTTTGGTGTCTTGAATATCGGCTCGACATCCGGAGAGATGTAAAAATTGCTCTGGATCGATGCGGCGGAACTTCCTGTTTTAATGCCCGTTGCGGCAAGCGTTTTTAGGTTGCGGTGGCTACGCGCCATGACCCATTCATGATATTCCGTTTCACTGAACATAGGATCGAAGCGCGTATTGATTACAGATTCCTGAAGGAGGACAAGGTCCTTTCCTTCGATCAGGCGCTTGAAATCCTCCTGCCAGTTCGGGCGGCGGCCTTTGTACATGTTCCAGATGACAACGCTGAACCTTTCCCCCAATGCGTTTTTGCACGGGCGGCCGAATGTCTGGAGGATTTCCGCGGGCTGGTATATTTCGGGGAAGAAGTCGCGGTAGCGCATGGCTAAACTCCTGCCGCCGACTTCATATTGCCATTCATTTCCGGGGAAAATTTCATGCCATTGAAATAATCGCGGATAGCGTCCATGACAAGTCTGGTGTCTTTTATACCGTTGATTTTTGCCCTGAAATCATCAGCGCCCGGCAGGTCGGCGCAGTACCAGCCAATATGTTTTCGCGCCAGCCCTATTGCTTTCGGCTCACCATAATGATTGACCATCGCCATGTAATGATCGAGGAGAAGCCCTCCAATTTCCATGGTATCCGGGTTTTGTGAAATTCTGCCTTTATGCAGATAATCCATGATCGACCGGATCACCCATGGCCGCCCGTTCGCGGCGCGCCCGACCATAACGCCATCCGCGCCGGACTGTTTCATCGCCTCTTCCGCGCTGGAGCCATTCCAGATATCGCCATTCACGATCAGCGGCAGGGATATGGCTTCCCTGACTTTCCGCACGGCCTTCCAATCCGCTGTGCCGTTGTAAAGCTGGCACCGCGTACGGCCGTGAACCGTGACCATCCTTATCCCAATGTCTTCGGCCATTTTTGCAAGGCGCGGCGCGTTCAGGCTTTTATCGTCCCACCCCAAACGCATTTTGACGGTGACGGGAATGGACACAGCCCCTACCGCCGCCTTCATGATCTCACACGCCAGGGGTTCATCCTTCATCAGGGCGGAACCCGCGAAATTATTGACGACCTTTTTAACCGGACACCCGAAATTCAGGTCTATTATTGCCGCGCCGGCCGCCTCGTGCAGGCGCGCTGCCTCGGCTATGACTTCGGGTTCACAGCCCGCAAGCTGCGCCGCGACGGGATAAGGTTCATCCTTATACGAAAGCGCAAGTTTTCCCCTGTGCCATTCCTCAAGCATCGGGCGGCTTGCAATCATTTCCGAAAACATCATGTCCGCGCCGTATTTGTGCACCATACGGCGAAACGGCTCATCACTGACACCCGACATGGGCGCCAGAAAGACGGGCTTGTCAAAGCTATGGTTTCCGAGCGTAAACATGTACGGCTTTATATACAGTTTCCGCAGATTTTGCGAAAGATTGCTTATTTTCACGCCGATTGGCAGGATATCCACGGTTTATGAGGAACCGCACCCCTAAAAAGGTGTTAAAACATTATCGAAACAGGCTAAATTGCCATGTCCTGTTTTTTGAATAAGGTTTGTAAATGGGTCTGCTTAAATCCGGTTCCTTGTCGTTTCGATGCGCGGTCATCCTTTTGGGGTCCGTCTCTCTCGGCGCGTGCTCCCTTATCGACAGGCTGACCGGCGTCGTTGAAACGGATTACCGTATGACGGCACAGGGCGGCGGCACGGAAAAAGACGCGGAATATCTTTCAGGCCTGATCAAGGAACGTGTTGCCGCGCGTACAGAAAACCTGGCGGACGAGGACGAAGAAAAAGCCAAGCAGGAAGAATATCTGGAGCAGACGGTCAGGGCCGATCTGCTCAAAGGCCTGTATTCCAAAGGCTATTATGATGCGCGCGTCCAATATGACGATGGCGCCAAGCCTTTCAGCGGGGAGTACCGCATCACATACGGGCCGCAATACACGATATCCTCGCTGGATGTCCTGCCGCCGACATACGCAAACATGCTCGACCGCTCCATTGCAGGACAAGGCGATGTGCTTGATGCAGAAAAAGTTCTCTCGATGCAGGCAGAACTGCATGACAGCGTGCAGAAGGACAGATGCTATTATAATCTCGACGTCCGCAACGAAGTTTACCTGAACAGGAATGCCCATATCGGCGATGTGGACCTGCGCGTTGATGCCGGACGCGAAGGAAAATTCGGCCCTGTCAAATTTGAAGGGAATGACAGCCTAAAAGATTCCTATCTACGCCGCCTTGTAACGTGGAGAGAAGGCGATTGTTTCCGGCGGGAGAAACTGGAAGACTTTAAAACCAAGCTGCTGCAGAGCGGATTGTTCGCGAAAGCCGATGCCGTATTGCTGGCAGAACCGGAAGCAGACGGCAGCGTGCCCGTTGTCATGGATTTGCGGGAGCGTGCGCACCGGAGTATCGGCGCGGGTCTTACCTATTATTCGGATGAAGGGCCTGGCGGCGTTTTAACGTGGGAGCACAGAAACCTTCTGGGGGCCGCGGAAAAGCTATCCGTCGAGTTCGCCCTTTCCAGCCTGAAACAAAGCCTTGATGCGGACTTTGTTAAGCCCTATTTCCTGCGCAACGATCAGAGCCTATCCTTGACCGCGTCCATGCGCCGTCAGGACACGGATGCGTTTCAAGAACTGGGGATCAATACAGGCGTTGGGATCAGCCGTAATTTTACGAGCAATTTTTCAGGCCGCACGGGTGTCGAGCTGGGCATTACACGCATCGAAGACAACACCGATAATTCCAAAAAAACATTCGGCCTTGTTTCCTTTCCGCAAAGCCTGACCTATGACACGCGCGATGATGCGCTCGACCCGCACAAGGGCGTTAATGTCAGCGGCGTTTTCGAACCGTTCCTTGACGCATTCGGTGAAGCCAATCCCTTTACAAAAACGCAACTGACGGGCAGCACATATCTGCAACTCGGCACGAGTGTTGTTCTCGCCAGCAAAGCAGGCTTCGGCAGCCTGTGGGGCGCGGATATCGAAAACGTTCCGGCGACAGAGCGGTTTTATGCAGGCGGCGGCGGATCGGTGCGCGGCTTTGGTTATCAGGAAGTCGGCCCGCAGAAAGACGGTGATCCGACGGGCGGCGCGTCGATCGTCAATTTCTCACTCGAGCTTCGCTCCCGTTTCGGTGAAAAGTTTGGCGGCGTTGTCTTCGCGGACGGGGCAAGCGTTTCGGAAGAACCATCCCCCAGTTTCGACAATATTGCCATCGGCGCCGGTGTGGGTTTGCGTTATTATACGGGTTTCGGCCCTATCAGATTTGATATCGCGACACCGCTGACGCAGAAGGACAATCTGGATCAGAATTATCAATTCTACATCAGTATAGGACAAGCATTCTGATGCACACCGTTCTTAAAAAAACAGGCCGGGCGGCCGCCCGTTTTCTTCTTTCGGCTCTGGCGCTCGGGCTTATTTTGCTGGCGATTATCCAGATTTTGCTTGTCGCGGGCTTTGCATGGCTCAATACCGGCAAGGGGCGTGAAATTGTCGAAGCGCAGCTGAACAAGGCGACCGGCGCTGATAATTTCACGATCGGCTCGCTGTTCTATGATCCCGTCCGCGGTGTCAATCTCTATGACTTTTCATGGAGGGACAATGACGGCGAACTTTTTTCCGCAAACAGGATCTCCGTTGGCATCGCGTTCGAGAAAATTTTTATCCGTCAGCTCGATCTGGTCGTCACGGGACAAGGATTGTCTCTGCGGCGCCTCCCTGAATCCGCGCCCGAGGATGAAAATGAAACTGCAGGGGGGATGAAGCCGTTTGCCCTGCCCGATATATTTTTCAACCGCGTTACAATATCGGGATTTGCGATAGATGATATTATGATCGGCGAAAAAATAGCGGGCCAAACAATTTATCTATCCCCCCGCCTGCGCGGAGATGTGAGCATAGATAAAGCTGTGACGTTCGATCTTGCGCTGCGTCCCCATATTACATTCGAAAATCCGCCGCCCGCGCCGATGCCCGAGGAAATAGCTGTATCGGGAAATTTCTCCTCCGATGAACTCGAATTCATACTGCAGAATTTTTCCATACGTTCGGCGGACTATAGTCTTTCGGCAAAAGGGGAAGGATCATTCCTGCCGGACGGAAGGATCAATTTCCTGATCGAGGGAGAATATCCGGATCTTACGCCCCTGACGCAGGGTAATTTCAAATCCTTTCGTTTTACAGCGGGTGCCAATGGCCTGAACACAGCTCCTGCCTTCACGCTTGACGGGAAGCTGGAAAGCGGACTTCTGGCAGATAAAGGGCTGCAGGATATAACCCTCCATGCCGTGCCCGATCTTTCAAAAGACGTTCCAGAGGCTATCACGGAAATCAGGACTGCATACAAGGACGATCCCATAACATTGTCTGCAATCCTTTCCTATGCCAGCCCGCTCATATCCTTGAAAAACATAAGCGGGGAAGCACCGGCGCTTTCCTTGGCAGGGGATATTTCGTTCGATACGGGAACGGGCATGGGCGACGGATCGCTTCAGATCATTGCAGAGGATTTTTCCCATTATAAGGATCTGATTGGTCAGGAACTGGCGGGCAAGCTGAAAGCGGATATTGCCCTTAAACCCCTTGAGGCGCAGCAGTCCGTATCGGCAAACATAGATATATCGTCCTTGAAATACGGCTCAATCAGCGCGCAGAAGATAACTGCGGACGCCTTTGTAGAGAACATAGAACATCCATGGCCGAAAGATGCCGACCTGAATGTCAGCAAGCTTACGCTCTCACCCGATATTACGATCGCGACCGCGGCCGCGGCCATCAAGGCAAACGACGATCTGTCCTACAAACTCTCGCTTTCCGGCAAAGGTAATATGCCGCAGGGTTTTTCCTTTAAAGGCAGCAGCACACTTTCCGAATTCGAAGGCGCGTTCCCGTCTGCACGCGACATAGCGTTTGACGTTCTCGCGGGCAGATCAAATGTGAAATTTTCCGGCTCCATCACGCCTGATACGGTAGATTTGAAAGCAGGCACTAAGGGCTTGAGAATAACCGCCCTGCCTGTTTCCCTGCCGGAAGGCCTCTCTGCGCTTACGGCAACGGGCGAAATTACGATGGCCGGTTCCACGTCCGCGCCGAAGACAGACATTGATTTGAGTTTTAGCGGCCTGCAAACGGGCAAGTATCAGGGGCTTTCCATCCGGACGCAGGGTCATCATGAGAGCGACGTTTTTTCCCTGTCGGTCAGCGGCAAAGGCACGGGTATAAGAACGTTAGATGCGGCGGCAAAAGTCCCGCTGTCTTTTTCCCTTCAGCCTTTTAATTTCGCGTTCGATAAAGACGCCGTACTTCAGGGGGGTGTTAAGGCCGATATCGACATAGCGCCTATTGCAGGACTTTTTCTTTCTCCGGTACAGGAATTTTCCGGGCGTATGGATGCGAACGCGGATTTGTCGGGCACGGTCAGCAATCCTTTCATCAAAGGAACATCTTCCATTCGCGGTGGAGCATTCAGAGACGGTATCAACGGCATAGAAATAGCCGATATAGAAGTCCGCTCGGCCTTCGATAATGATGCGATCTCCATCTCGTCCCTTTCCGCAACGGACGGTGAAAGCGGGACGATCAAGGGATCAGGCATGATCGCCTTTACGGGGAATAGAAGTAATTTCAACGCAGAGATTAATAATTTTCATGCACCGAAAGAGGGAATTGCCGACGCGCATTTTGATGCCGATCTTTCATTGAATGACGCACAAAGCGGTTATTCTCTTGGCGGCAATATCAATATCACGGATATGAATGTAACCATACCGGAACGCTTTCAGAGCGGCATACCGGAACTGAATATCGTTGAAAGAAACAATGACAACGCGCAAAACCCGACACGGTCCGTTTTCCTTGATGTCGGTATTTCCGCCAAAAACCAGATTTTTGTGCGCGGATGGGGCCTCGATGCGGAATTCGGCGGCGACCTTAAAGTGACGGGAACGGCGCAAGCGCCTTTGGTGAACGGCGCGTTCAAGTCCATCCGCGGTCGTTATGAAGAATTCGGGAAACGGTTCGAGCTCGATAAGGCAGAGTTGCGTTTTCAAGGCGAAATCCCGCCATCCCCTTATCTTGATATAGAAGCCAGCACAGACGCGGAAGACGTCACGGCGAAGATTTTGTTTTCCGGCCCTATGAAAGCCCCTTCCCTTAAATTCTCTTCCGTCCCCGAACTGCCGGAGGATGAAGTTTTGTCGCGCATTCTTTTCGGGAAGACCACATCGAATATCAGCCCGTTTCAGGCAGTGCAGCTGGCCCAGACGTTACGCCGTTTTTCAGGTGAAGGCGGCGGCGGGATTGATCCGCTCGGCATGCTGCGCTCCGTCACCGGCCTCGACGACATCCGCGTCGATACGAACGATGAAGGCGAGACAAGCGTGGGCGCGGGAAAATACCTGACCGACAATGTCTATCTGGAATTTGAAAAGGGCAAGGCCGAGAATTCCGGCGCCGCGAACCTTCAGATAGAGCTTACCCCCAGCATCAATGTCGAGACAAAGCTGGGGCAGGACGCACAGGGCGGCGGCGGAATATTCTGGAAGCACGATTATTAATGTGCTGCCGCGGCGGCTGGATCCGCTTTCCCTGCGGGTTTATTCATGGGCAGGAACATTGCTACCAGAATCGCGAATGCAATCAGGAATGCCAAGAACATAAAGCTGTCGGCATAGCTGAGGATTGCCGACTGGCTTAGAAGTTCGCGGTATAGTGTGGCCGTCGCTTGTGATGCTGCCGCAGACTGTGTCAGGCCGTGCGCGACGCCGTTGGCCGTCAATTCGTGAATGGCACTGTCATAAACGGGATCTCCGGGGACAAGCCTGTGCGTCAGATGACTTTGATGCGTCTGGCTCTGCCGTGCGATGATTGTTGTTACCAGAGCTATACCAACGCTGCCGCCAAGATTGCGCATCAGGGAAAACAGGGAAGACGCTTTGGTACTTTTTTCCTTCGGCACTTTCATAAAGGCCATCGTGCTGATCGGGATAAACAGGAATGGCAGGCCGAGCATCTGAATAGCGCGCAACATAACGAACGTTTTATATTCCATGTCCGGATTGATATGCGTCGCGGTGAGAAAGCATCCCGTTCCACAAAGTGTTAGTCCGACAAATACCAGATAGCGGGCAGGAATCCTCGACACTAGCTGTCCCGATACGGGCATCAGGAACAGGACGGCGATGGCGCCCGGTGACAGGATCAAGCCGGCCATTGTTGCGTCGTAGCCGAACTGGCTCTGCACCAGAATTGGAAGCAATGCGCTCGAACTATACAAAACAAATCCTGTAATAAAAATCAGGATCGCACCGAGGCCAAAACTTGGCTCCTTGAACAATGTCAGATCGACTATCGGATCTTTCCGGCTCAGCAACCACAGGATAGCAAAACCCAAAGACAGAGCCGTTATAATGGCAGCCATCACGATAAAGGAACTGGCGAACCAATCTTCTTGTTGTCCTTTATCCAGCACAATCTGAAGCGCACCCAGCCCTATCGCCACAAGCCCAAGGCCGATGTAGTCGATGCGGCCAATACCCTTCGCTGCCGCATGTTCCGGATCGCGCACCATAGCGCTGACAAGAAGAGCGGCGAGAACGCCGACTGGTATATTGATGTAGAAAATCCAGCGCCAGCTGAAATTGTCGGTGATCCAGCCGCCAAGCGTAGGACCAAGAATAGGCGCAACGATCAACGTAATACCGGTAATGCCAAAAACCGCACCACGCCGCTCTGGCGGGAAAGAGTCCATAATGATCGCCTGCTGCGTCGGCTGAAGTCCACCGCCTGCCAGCCCTTGCAACAAGCGGAAAAATATCAGCATCGGAAGGGAATCCGAGATGCCGCACATGAAGGACGCAAAGGTGAAGCCGCCGATACAAATGAGAAAGAACCGCTTGCGTCCCAATACACCGGACAGCCATCCCGACAGCGGAAGGATAATACCGTTGGCGACCAGATAAGACGTCAGCACCCAAGTACTTTCATCCTGACTGGCGGCTAGCGATCCTGCGATGTGAGAGAGCGATACGTTTGTGATCGTTGTATCGAGAACCTCCATAAACGTGGCAAGCGAAACCACAATAGCGACAAGCCACGGGTTATAATGCTTTTCACCGTTTATAAAGGTCGAAGCGTTCATTTCAGATGAACCGTCGGAATAACTGACATGCCGGGGCCAAGATGCAATTCTTCGGCCGGGGCATTTTCAAATAATATTTTCACAGGAACGCGTTGTACAATTTTTACAAAATTTCCAGTCGCATTTTCAGGAGGAAACAACGAAAAACGCGCGCCCGTCCCCGCCTGCACCGAGTCAACCTTTCCTGCCAGGATTTTACCCGGATAAGCATCTATTTCAATATCGACAAGCTGACCGGCTTGCATGCCTTCGAGTTGGGTTTCCTTAAAATTCGCAACGACCCAAATGTCCTTGCTGACAAGAACGGTGAGTTGCTGACCCGTTTGAATATAACTGCCCACCTCGACATTTTTACGCGTAATGCGGCCATCTTCGGCAGCGCGCACGACAGTGTCATCCAAATTGTTCTGCGCCATTTGTACGGCGGCCTGCGCTTCACTCACGGCGGCCTCCAGCTCCTTTACGGATGCTTCCGAGGCAGCGACCGCATCCGGGGCGGTTTCAGCGGTCCTCAACCTCGCGTTCGCATCTTCCAGATTGGCGCGAGCCCGCTTTTCGACAGCAACGGCATCATCCAGGCTCTGACGTGAGCGCGCATCATCGGAAAGTTTCTGCAAACGATTCAACGCCTGCTGCGCGTTTTTTAGGTCAGCGGTGGCAGACACAACCTGAGCCTTGGCAGATGTAAGGTTTGACGGAGCAGAAACGGATGTGCTCGCAAAATTATGCTGGCCGGCGATAAGGCGGGCTTCCGCCGCAGAAAGTTTGGCTTTCGCCTCATCCAATGCCGCCGTGTAGTCGCGTGCGTCTATCTTTAAAAGAATGTCCCCTTTTTTGACTATCTGATTGTCCGCAACGTTTAATTCAACAACATATCCCGGAAC
Source organism: Micavibrio aeruginosavorus (assembly GCA_003240795.1). Taxonomy (GTDB): domain Bacteria; phylum Pseudomonadota; class Alphaproteobacteria; order Micavibrionales; family Micavibrionaceae; genus Micavibrio_A; species Micavibrio_A aeruginosavorus_B. The sequence goes on from QFNK01000003.1 coordinate 20,165, forward strand.
CTTCGCGGCGACAGGAATAATATGAGCCTCGATCGCCGCATCGTCTGTATGCACTTCACCGTAATTCGAAACCCATTCGAAGAGCGCCAAGGCGCAACCTGCAAGCAGCACCGCCAATATAACCAGCTTTTTGGGAGATATTTTTTGCATTTGATTTTCCAAACTAAACCGTTTAGTTTAGTATATGTAGATCACAGCAAGGAGTCAAGTCATGCCGCGTGCATCAAAACGCGACAAAATACTCGAAACCGCAAGCAAGCTGTTCATAGAGAACGGTTTTCAGGGTGTAAGCGTCGACCAAATCGCCGCGGCCGTACCCGTTTCGAAACCTACGCTTTACAACCATTTCATAGACAAGCGCGACCTTTTTATCGCCGTCATTGCAGTGCGATGCGCCAAGGTCTTAAAGGTCTTGAAAGACGGGATGGAGGAGCATGCCAATCTGGAAGATGGGCTGAAAGCCTTTGGTATGCAGTTTACAGAGCTTTTGATGTCCAGACAGTCATTACAGCTTCACAGGCTGATCATCGGTGAAAGCGACAGTTTTCCCGACATGGCCAAAATGTTCTATGAAACAGGTCCGGAGCAAATGCATATTCTCCTCACCGCTTTTTTGGAAACCGCACCGAAGAAGCCTGGCATATGCATTCACAATCCAGCCTTCGCCGCCGAAATGTTTATCTCAATGCTCAAGGGGCGGACGCACCTGCGTCATATTCTTGGCATCGAAAAGAAACAGATGTCCGAAAAAGACCGCCAAGCCTTCGTTAATCATGTTGTAAACCTTTTCCTGCACGGGCACCACCTACACAAAAAACAGGACGCTTGACAAAACAAGACCAATCGCCTTTACATAGAGAGTAAAGGAATAATTAAGATCATGATCCTAATCTGTTGTTGTTAAAACTTCTACGTTCTTCCGGCGTAAACCCGCTTTCGGAAGACCCGTGGTTCTATTCAACAGATCAAGCCGGAACAAGGAAGCCCTAAGGTATCCGGCATTACAGGAAATACAATGATCACACCTTTTTCTTCGCCTGATACGCAATCTCCCGATTACGCCAAAGCCTATGGCTCCATTCTCGATATGATTGGCAATACGCCGATGGTACGCGTCCAGAACATGGATACAGGCCCGTGCGAATTGTATTTAAAGCTCGAAAACCAGAACCCGGGCGGATCGATCAAAGACCGCGTGGCGCTCAGCATGATCGAAGCGGCGGAAAAGGATGGCCGCTTAAAGCCAGGCGACACGATCATCGAAGCGACCGCCGGCAATACAGGTCTGGGGCTGACGCTGATCGCCCTGCAAAAAGGTTACCGGATTATCCTCGTCATTCCAGACAAGATGAGCCAGGAAAAGATCTTTCATATAAAGGCGATGGGTGCGGAAGTCATCATGACACGCTCCGACGTTGTGCGCGGGCATCCGGATTATTATCAGGACAAGGCGCAGGCCATCGCGAAGGAAACGGGCGCGTATTACATCAACCAGTTTTCCAACCCCGCAAATCCCCTGGCGCATGAGACGACCACCGCGCCCGAGATCTGGGAACAGATGGACCGCAATGTCGATGCGGTCGTATGCGGCGTCGGGTCCGGCGGCACATTGACGGGCATAGGCCGTTTCCTTAAACGCGTTTCACCCCATGCGAAAATGGTTCTGGCCGATCCGAAAGGCTCTATCCTGGCTTCATATATCGAGCATGGTGTTATGATCGAGCCGGGCAGCTGGCTGGTCGAAGGGATCGGCGAAGATTTTATTCCCGACGTGTTCGATTCATCGCTGGTCTCGAACGCCTATACGATCACGGACAATGAAAGCATTCAGACCGCGCAGGATTTGCTTTTGAAGGAAGGCATCCTTTGCGGCTCCTCCTCCGGCACGCTTCTCGCCGCCGCGCTCAAATACTGCCGCGCGCAGAACGAGAAAAAGCGGGTCGTGACATTCGTCTGCGACAGCGGGAACAAATATCTTTCAAAGATATTCAATCCGCACTGGCTGAACGACAATGGACTTACAGCAAGCACCGCAGAGCCGGATAACAGCCTGCGCGACCTGATCGCCCGCCCCTATAAAAGCGGCGGCGTTGTCTGGGCGCATCCGTCAGACACGTTGCAGCAGGTTTATGCGAAGATGAAGACGTTTGATGTCTCGCAGGTTCCGGTCATTCAGGACGACAGGATCATCGGCCTTATCGGCGAGACGGACGTGCTGCTTACCGTCATGGGAAATCCAAGCGGGTTCTCGGCACGGGCAGGAAAGGTCATGAGCAACAAGCTTGTCACCATCGATGTATCAAAGCCAGTGACAGACCTGCTCGCCATTTTTGAGGGCGGACGGATTGCCTCCGTTACAGAGGACGACAGGTTTCTGGGCCTTATCACCCCTATCGATTTTTTAAACCATTTGAGAAAACGCACCGGAAAGGCATAAAGATGAGCACGAAACACAACGCGGATATTGGTTTTCATACGAAGGCCATCCATGGCGGGCAATATCCTGACCCGACGACAGGTGCCGTTATAACGCCGATTTATGCAACATCCACATATGTTCAGGAAGCGCCGGGTGTTCACAAAGGATTTGATTATGGCCGCAGCCACAATCCTACGCGTTTCGCATTCGAGCGTGCGGTCGCGGCGCTGGAAGGCGGAAGCGCGGGGTTTGCATTTTCCTCCGGCCTCGCCGCCATCGGCGCCATCCTCGATACGCTGGAGCACGGTGCGCATGTCATTTCCACCGATGATCTTTATGGCGGCAGTTTCCGTCTGTTCGACAAGGTGCGCAAGAAATCGGCAAATTTGAATGTCAGTTACGTCGATCTTTCGGATACAGGGTTCGTTCAGCAGGCGATTACTGATCGCACCCGATTGATCTGGATCGAGACGCCGACGAACCCGCTGCTTAAGCTTGCCGATATCAGGGCGATTGCAGAAATGGCGAAAAAACGGGGTATTCTTGTGGCGGTGGACAATACATTCGCCTCTCCCTACCTGCAAAAACCGCTGGAGCTTGGCGCCGATATTGTTGTTCATTCGGCAACCAAATATATCAACGGTCATTCGGACGTTATCGGCGGCGTGGTCGTTACCAACCGTGAGGATATTGCACAGCAGATAGGTTTCGTGCAGAACGCGGTGGGCAGCATTGCCGGTCCTTTTGACAGCTTCCTGATGCACCGCGGGTTGAAAACGCTTGGCATCCGCATGAGACAGCATAGCGAAAGCGCCCTCGCCCTCGCGCAATGGCTGGAAACACATCCGGAGGTCGAGAAAATTTATTATCCAGGTCTTGCGAGCCATCCTCAACACGATCTGGCTAATGCGCAGATGCAAAACGGATATGGCGGTATGATCACCGTTGTCCTGAAAGGCGGGCTTGACCGCGCGACGCGTTTCCTCAAGGCGGTGAGGATTTTCACGCTTGCCGAAAGTCTTGGGGGTATCGAAAGCCTGATCGAACATCCCGCCATCATGACGCATGCGACAATACCAGCGGAAACGCGCAAGAAAATCGGCATTGAAGACGGGCTGATCCGTCTTTCCGTCGGGATAGAGGATTTAAAGGATTTGAAGGCCGATCTTGAAAACGCCTTTAACGCATAAAGAAAAAGCCCTTCCGTTTGGAAGGGCTTTTTTTGAATTTCAGCGATATTAGAAATCCCAGTC
>QFNK01000326.1 GCA_003240795.1 Micavibrio aeruginosavorus
TTTCCGGCATGGGCGGCCATTTGCGCCGTAGCGCCTTTGGAGACCAGAAAGCCTTTTTCCTCCGTATATGTCTGCAACAGATCGCTCCGCGAAGGCGCCATATCCAGGGAAGGCTTGTGATGGACAGGCTCCTTCACGTCCACGGATTCCCGCACGCGTTTCGCGCGCTTCTCACCGATGCCGACCTCGAAGAGCTTTTTGTATTTTTCGCGCCGCTCCGGACTTAATGTCTGGCGCAGTTTCTCGACGCCGCTATCGCGTATGACCAGAATATCCGCAACAGGCAAGGAACGTTCAGCCGCAATATCCTCCAGCGCCACGCGGTGAGCTGGCAGGCGCAGAACCATTTTGCTGACGATTGAAAACTCTTCGGCGTTCAAAATGTCCGCAGCCTGCCTGAACAGAAACCGCCCCATTCCTTTTTGAGAGACATACATGCTTTCGGAATTCACGGCCGAAGAATTTGCGGACGAAACCCGCCCTTTCTTTGCAGGCGTGGCCGGCGCGATACGCGCACGGCCTTTGCCTGCGGGCTTCTCTACGGGTGTGTGCTGTATGCTGCGGCCGCTGAACCGCGCCTGTTTTGGGTCAGATGAAGAAAAACCAGAGAACGGCAGGGATACATGCGGCTTCATATCCGGAATCTTGGTAACGGAAACTCCGCCCTTGCCGGCCTCCGAAATTGTCACGCCGAACAGGCGTTTAAATTCCTCATCCGGCATGATGGAAGGAGCCGCCCGATAAGACGGTTCGTGGTTCTTGGCAAAGGCCGGAATAAGCAGGCTGGACAGAATGACATTCACCGCATCCGCATGCGACGCACCTGTGGCATGGACATATTCGCATGCGACGCTGCGGATCACTTCGTCCGCGATCTCATATTCCGAAAACGACAGCCCCGCTTCCCGCGGGATGGCATTGAAAGTTTTCCCTTTAAAGAAAGCATCGCGCTTTTTAGACAGGATCCCGACCAGAACAAGAAGCTGCCCTTCAAAATCACCCTGCCTTATGGTTTCGCGATAGTCCTGCGCACGAACGCGCCATATTCCGCTGCCGTTCTTGGGGCGCTTGTCGAAAGTACCGGCGAACGCCGCCCGCCATTCCTTTTCCGTCGCGGGCGGGCGGATGCCCGATACCGCGGAGAGCGGATGCGGTTTCGACAAAGCCACCTTCAGATCATCGAGGGGGCGGAATTTCACGGTCGAATACTGCACCCCCGCCGCTTCGAAAGTTTCATACCCCGCGGCGACGCATACTCCCCGCCCCGGATAGACAACATATTGGCCGATAGAAACGGGAAAAACACCCGGAGCAGAAGAACTATGTACGTTCATAAAAACCATATACAGATTAACATTAAGATATGAAGATATCAGAACAGCCCGGAAAACTTATGTCAATGCAACCCTTTAAAAAGACAACAATATTCTAAAGGTTAAACTATTGACAACATGCCCGTTCCTGCGCCATAACGTCACAGCTTTTGATAAGCCTAGGCGGTGTAGCTCAGCCGGTAGAGCAGGGGAATCATAATCCCTGTGTCGGGGGTTCAAGTCCCTCCACCGCCACCATCACCCTCAAAACAACGACATCTGCCCACTCCCCGCATCGCGGCGGAAATGCTCTGTCGAGAGCGAAGAAAAACGCCGGCTTAATCCGTACTTCTTCTTGTAAAGCACGAACATGGATTCAACATGATCGGCATAAACGCCCGTTCCGCGCATCCGCGTGCCGAAAGCCGCATCATTGAGTTTTCCGTCACGTACGTCCCGTATAAGGGAAAGAACCTTTGGCGCGCGGTCTGGAAAATGGCTTTCAAGCCATGACTGGAAAAGGTCTTTCACACCGTAAGGCAGGCGCAGCATCGTGTAATGCGCGCCGCAGGCCCCCGCCTCCGAAGCCGCCTTTAGAATGGCGGGTATTTCATGATCCGTAAGGCCAGGTAGTACGGGGCCTATGATAACGCTGACCGGAATCCCCGCCTTCGCAAGCGCCTCGATGGCACGAAGCCGCAGATGCGGCTGCGAAGCTCTCGGCTCCATCAGACGTGACGTTCTAGCATCGAGGCTGGTTACTGATACATGCACGCCGATGCAGTTATGGACGGCCATTTCCTTGAAGATATCGATATCGCGCGCGACAAGCGCGTTCTTTGTGATGATCGCGGCCGGATTGCGGAAATCG
>QFNK01000327.1 GCA_003240795.1 Micavibrio aeruginosavorus
GACGTCCGTAAGACGGATGAAAAACTTGGCAACACCCAATTTGTCGACCGCGCCCCGCCCGAAATTCTGGAGGAATTCAGAACGCGCAAGGCAGAGGCGCTGACAACGGTGGAAAAACTCTCGACCGCTTTGAAGCAGCTGGAAGGCTGACCCTTCAAGGAACCTATTCCTTTCAGGCGGGTTGGCAGAGGCAGAAACTTCGACCAACCCAGGAAAGGCTTAGGAAATGAGAGCTTTAAACATCATCGCGCTTACGCTTGTTATCGTCGGCGGCATTAATTGGGGGCTTTTCGGCTTCTTTAACGTAGATTTGGTTGCAGGACTGTTTGGCGGCCCTGATATGCCCATGGCAAAAATCGTTTACGGTCTCGTAGGTCTGGCCGCGGTATACAGCATTTTCTTGCTGAAACCCGTCGCCCGTTATCCGCGTATGGTACACCACCATTAAGACCGCTGATTCGCACAAAAAAAGCCGCTGAGAATATCAGCGGCTTTTTGAATATCTGGAGCGAAAGAAGGGTTATTTCTTACCTTCTTTGTCTTCTTTTTCTTTGCCTGCGCCAGCGGACAGGAAGGAGCCGTATTTGCTCTCGAATTTCTTAAGTTGTTGTTTTTCAACAACCTTCTGCGTGCCGCCCTGCCATGCTGGGTGGGACAGTGGATCAACGTCCAGGCGCATAACATCGCCAGGCTTGCCGTAGCACGAACGGATCTTGGATTCGCTGCCATCCGTTTGAATCAGTGTGATTTCGTGGTAATCCGGATGAATATCGGCTTTCATTTGGTAGCTCCTTTATATAATTTCGCCCTGTTTCTAGGAGATTTGAAAGGAAAATGCAAGCAAATGTGGTGGCATCCTGAAAACTTTAGCACCCGCCGCGCCGGATTGGAGGCGAGGGCCGCTATCATGCGGGAAATAAGACATTTTTTCGATTCCCTGGGTTTTACGGAAGTCGAAAGCCCGATCCTGCAGGTCTGCCCTGTCATCGACGCCCATATCCGTGCGTTTGCCACCGACCTTCGCGGGGTGGACGGGGAGGTTTCCCGCCACCTTTATCTGCATACCAGCCCGGAATTCGCCATGAAAAAGCTCCTGACGGCGGGCATGGAGCGCATTTACCAGATATGCCACGTCTTCCGCAATTGCGAGGATACGGCGCGCCACAGCCCCGAATTCACAATGATCGAATGGTACCGCACGCAGGCCGACTACACGGATATCATGGACGACTGCGTGGGGTTGCTGCGCGCGGTCGCCCGCAGGCTGGATATTGGTAAATATCGTTACAAAGGTTTTGAATGCGATCCTTTTGCTGACTTTGAAACTTTAACCGTGTCTGAAGCGTTCGGACGCTACGCAGGCTTCGATCTGGCGGATTATCTAGCGGATACCGATGCTTTCCGGCAAAAGGTTAAGGCCGCGGGCATCCGCGTGGCGGATGACGATGCGTGGGACGATTTGTTCTTTCGCGTCATGGACACGCTGATCGAGCCGAAACTAGGGATGGGAAGGCCGACATTTCTGTGCGACTATCCGGTCGCCATGGCGTCGCTGTCCCGGCCAAAAGAGGACGACCCGCGTTTCGCGGAGCGATTTGAATTATATGTTTGCGGCGTCGAGCTTGCGAACGCGTTTAGCGAACTGACAGACGCAGACGTTCAGCGGGAACGATATGCGGATGAAATGGCGATAAAAGAGAGATTGTACGGAGAGCGTTATCCGCTCGATGAAGAATTTATAAAGGCATTGGAATACGGAATGCCTGAAAGCGGCGGAATCGCGTTGGGCATAGACAGGCTCGTGATGCTGGCCGTGAATGAAGATAAGATAGAAAATATACTTTGGTGCGGGAAACCATGACGATACGTTTTTTAACTATATTTATTGCATCTGCGCTTCTGTGGGGATGTGCCGGCGTTCAGCACACCGCGCCCAAAAAGCATACCGGTAAGGTGGAACATGGATGCACGTTTTTGGATGCCGGACTTGCATCCTGGTACGGAAACGAAATGGCCAAAGGCCGCCGCAAAAACGGGGAGCTTATTTTCAACCCGACCGCCAGCGGTGAAAAATTCATCCCGTCCGGCATGACGGCGGCGCACAGAACCTTGCCCTTCGGTTCCATCGTAAGGGTATTTCCCGATGGCTTTAACGGGAATGAAGAGGGGGTC
>QFNK01000328.1 GCA_003240795.1 Micavibrio aeruginosavorus
CACCGCCCTCGATGGACACAGAGAACTGAGTGGCGTTAGTCAGGCCAAGATCGGCAACCAGACGCGTTTCAGATGTCATGCCCGTACGGGTGGAGGCCGCCGTTCCTTGCGGACCGTAGGTTTTTGTATACTGGAATGTCACGTTCTGCCCGTTGCCGAGAGAGTCGTACATATTGATACCGCGGCTGAAGTCCGGCGGGGAGGATGCCAGCGCGGAAAGTGTTTTGTTCGTCGCGTTGGAGTTCAGCATCAGCGCGAGTTCGGCTTCATTCGTCGGGCGTGTCAGGCCACCAAGAAAAGCAACGTCAATAGGCACCAGCGACGATAGATCACCTTGGTTCGAGGGAAGATTGCCATTCTGATCAAGTGGCCAGCCGTAAAGGTAAAAACCTGCCGTGTTCACAAGAAACCCTTGCGAATCTTCGCTGAACTGTCCGTTACGGGTGTAAAGATATTCGGACGAAATGCCGCCTGTCATGCCGTTATCGCGTTTGACCGGATAGAAGCCGTTCCCGGAAATGGACGTATCCGTGGAAGAGGAGGACTGCTGCACAGGCCCTTGCGATGTCACGCGCTGGATACGGTTGACGGAGACTGTACCCGGTGAATAGCGGGAAGAGCGTCCTTCCGTCGTGACAAGCGAGTAGAACGCCGCTTCGGAGCGTTTGAATCCGACCGTGTTCACGTTTGCAATGTTGTTGGAGATCATGGCCGTTGCCTGCGATTGTGCGGACAGACCGGAAACCCCCGTATATAGTGATCCGAATAAGCTCATGATAGTCTCCTTCTGTTAAACTCTTTAAACTGTTGTTGTCGGCTTTTTCGCGTTCAGGATGGACGAGGCCGGAACGGACTTGTCTCCTATTGTGACGTAGGCGATACCGCCCTTGTTCTCTACGCCGTCTACACGGCCATAGAAGAATGTTGTGGTATTGACGTTTTTGTTTTCGCTCGTCGTGGCTTCGACTTTCACCGTATAGTCGCCAGCACCTGCGGTGCCGCCCTTTGTGCTTGCACCGTTCCACGTAAATTTGTTGGTGCCCGGCATTTGCGAGGCCGGGGCGGTGTAAACAAGTACGCCGTTCTTGTCGTAGATGTTGATCGCCGAGTTCGCGGCCTTTTCCTCGAGCGAGTAGTTGATCTCGATTGGATTCGTGCCGTCGAATTTAAGGTCGGATGTTTCATAGGAAACGTCCATACCGACATAGCCCAGCGCGGCGGAGGCGCTGCCCGTGTTGCTTGTCGTCGCATTCGCGTTGACTATAGAGGACAGCGCGATGGCGCGCTCGCCGACCAGAACATAAACAATCCCGTTCTGCGTCTCGATACCGCGCACGCGGCCCGTAACGACTGTCGAATTCTCGATCGCCGTACCGGCCTTGTTGACCGCGTCGATCTTGACGGAGTAGGTGCCTGCCGGAAGTGCTTCGCCGTTTGTCTTCGTGCCGTTCCAGGTAACCTGGTTCGTGCCCGCATTCTTTGGAACGTCGGCGGAGTAAACCAGATTGTCGTTCTGGTCGTACACGTTGACCTTCGCCGTAACGGCTTCTTCGCTGAGCGCGTAATTGATGTCGATGGGCTTGCCTTCGTAGTTCATCTCCGCGCTGACATAGGAAATGTCCATGCCGACATAACCGAGTGCGACGGAAGAAATGCTGGCGAGCTGCAGGGAAACCAGGTTGTCCATTTTCTGGTTCATGTTGATCTGCTGCTCGACCTGGCTGAACTGTACCAGCTGGTTCGTGAATTCCGTGGAGTCCATCGGGGACAAGGGGTCCTGGTTCTGAAGCTGCGTCGTCAGCAGCGTCAGGAACTGCTGGAAATCTTCGGCCAGCTTGACCGTTGACTGGCCGGTCTTCGCCGCGTTGTTCGCAACACCCGATGTCGTTACTGGATTAGTTGTCGCCATGGTCTTCTACCTTGCTAAGCAAAAATGTTGTAACGAACATGTCCGGTCGATGGGTCGACCTGCCATGCTACGCTGGACTGTATAATCTCTTCGCCTTCAATGCCTGCGATGCTCATGCCCCTTGAGGACTTGCCGCCGGACTGGTCGGCATTTTTGTCATCGCCGCGTGAAAACGCGCTGTTGTCTTGTGCCAATTCAAAACTTATGCCATCGGCGCTTGCATCAAAGCCCGCGGACGCCAAAGCGCGCTCCAGAGCCTG
>QFNK01000329.1 GCA_003240795.1 Micavibrio aeruginosavorus
TCATATTTTCCAAGTGTGTTGGCAACATCAGATGGCGGATATGTGATCACGCTGGCTTCTATCAGCAACAATGCAAATTATATTTTTAAATTTAACGCTGCTGGCAGCGTAACTAACTCGGGAAGCCAGAGTACGGGATATACATCTGGTAGCGCAGAAAACCCGCCTGCAAAATTGTTAGAATTGTCGAATGGCAATATCTTGATGTATTGGAGCAACGGGACAACTTTCTACCGTGCTATTTATAACAGCGTGCTTACAGCGCAAGCAAACAGCAGTAACTATCTTGGCGGTTTAGGAAATTATGCCGAGGCAGTAGCTGACGGAAGTGGCGGATTTATCGTCTATTCTACAAACGGGACGACAGGGCTTTATATTAGTCACTTTAATTCTGGCGGTTCCGTAATCTCTGGGCCGATACTTCTTTTAACTGCGGTTGCAAATATAACGCAGATCGAGGTCGAAAAAATAGGCGACAGCATTCTTCTGCAATACGCCGCCGGGGATAAAATCTATCAGCAAATATTAGGCAATGATGTTACAGCCTCCGTCACAGGGCTTGAGCTCGATCTCGGCGATGGCACGAACAACGCGTCCGTCACGACAAATTATATTACTTCCACAGACATCACGTCGGGATCGGGCGATGATACGATCAACCTGACCGCTTATGCGCGCGCGATCCAGAATGAAATCATAATGGGCAACGGCACGAACGTCCTGACCGTCAACGGCGGCGAGTTCGATATATGGACGGTTACAGGCAGCACGGCCAAGGACACCGTGTCGTTTACCGCCACCGGAAACGTGGACCGCCTGACCATCGACCTGAAGGCGGGTGTGAACGCCCTGATCGTCAATGCCGCGACGACTATCAATAATCTGGATTATGACGGCGTGCTCGGCGATAACACAATCTCTCTTACCGCAGGAAGTACGATTAACGCTGCGAATATATACACCGGCGTAGGCACAGGAAACGATACGCTATCCATTACGGCCGCAGGCACTCTGAACACCGCGGTTATCGGCCTCGGCGCGGGCACGAATGATCTTGATATTCTTCTGACGGGCGCGACGGGCAGTATCACGACGTTCAACCTGACGACCGGGGACAATACTGACACGGTCGATATCACGACAAGCCAGTTCATTTCCGGTGCGACACTGGGGCTTGGTGCAGGTTCCAACACGGTGAACATAACGACGCAGACGGGCAATATCTCTTCTCTGGCCATCACCGGTGCGGGCGGCATCGATAATTATACGGTGACTGCGGCGGCCGCCTTTAACAGCTCTACCTTCACGCTCGGCGCGGGTAACAATGTCATTGATCTCAAGGCAAACGCCGGCACGATGGCCTCTCTGGGCGTAACGGCGCTGGGCGGGGATGACACAGTAACGACGCGCTCATCCAGCGATATGAACAACGCGACGGTCAATCTTGGTGATGGAACGAATATTATCAATATGAGGTCAACGGGCGGCACGATGAACGTCGCGCAGGTCACGACCGGGATTGGTGACGATACGGTCACCTTGCAATCCTCGGGCAACATGAACAATGCGACGATTCTGACGTCCTCCGGTAATGACACGCTTTCCATGACGGCGGGCGGCACCATTACGGATGCGGTCATCAACCTCGGTATCGGCGACAACAGCGCGACGTTCAGCGGCACGATCAACAACATGCAGTTCACCGCCGGCTCCAACAACGATACGCTGAACTTTACCGGCGGCCAGATGAACAGCGGTACGTTCAACCTCGGCATCGGCGATTCCACGATGACGGTGACGTCAGGCGTTACGGCCTTCAACGGGGTTAGCTATACGACCGGCTCCGGACGCGATGTTGTCACCATAAACACGGCGGCCTCCGGAAACTCGTTCAGCCTTGGTTCCGGTGAGGATATGCTGACCCTGCGCAGTATTGGCAACAACACGATCAGCCTGGGCATCCAGACAAACGTGCTTGATACGCTGAAACTGACCGCTGCCGGTGCGCACAATATGTCTTCTCTTGGCGGACAGGTGACGGGGGTTGAGATCGTCAGCATCGCGAACTCTCAGGTAAACACCCTGACTGTAGACCGCGGGACGGTGTTGCAGGCCGATAATTATGGCGGCCAGAAAATTCTTTTCATCAAAGGCGATGCGAC
>QFNK01000004.1 GCA_003240795.1 Micavibrio aeruginosavorus
AATCGCGCAGGACTGGACAACCGGCGAAATTCTGATGCTCGCCTGGATGAACGAGGAAGCCTTCCTTAAAACGCTAGAGACCCGTGAGGCGCATTACTGGAGCCGTTCTCGCGGCGAACTCTGGCACAAGGGCGCGACCAGCGGCGCCATCCAGAAAGTCCATGATATCCGCATCGACTGCGATCAGGATGCGCTCGTTCTCCTCATTGAACAGACTGGCGGCGGCGCGTGCCACACCGGCCGCCGGAGTTGCTTTTACCGCCGTGTCGAACGCGGCGAATCCGGCGATGTCATTTTATCCTTCATCGGCGAGTGATTATCGAAAAACCTTTTTATCGTACGCTCTCAAAAAACCTTTTGCGGGAATGACTTAACGTATTAGAATTTTCTTCTACGCATCGGTTCCAAAACCACCTCCAAGTAATCTCTTGTTAAGCATCCTTCACTACACTGGAACAGTTATTCCGGCGCAAGACCGGTAAACATCCGGTTCGTGGGGCAAGAACTTGGGACACAATATCAATTCGGCACTGGCACCGGCGCGGCAAAACTCTGATTGGTCTGACACCGTGTTACAGCGAAAAAGCAACGTACAAAATCCGCTCGCCGCGATCAGCGTGAAGCCGACCCGCATCTGGAGCTCACGGATCAGCTGGCGCATCGCACTGTCCGCGTTTTTCACGATCCTCGTCATTCAGGGCGCCGTCCTCCTCCTGACCATCCGTCAGCAGGAATTCAAGATGCTGAACGACTTGAGCGCGCAAGGCGTATCCGCCCTGTCCAGCACGCTCAACAACAACGAAACCTATCTTAACTCCCCCATTTCGCGGGAAGAAGCAGGGCGCATTCACGCCTCCTCCATCGTCAAGGGCTTCATTATCTATTCGCCCGACTACCGGATGCTCGGCTCCTCCGGCGAGGCGATCTCGCTGACAATCAACAAGGATACGCACACCGCCAATCACCGCTCCCCGGACGGCGCGACGTATGAAGTCGTCTACCGCGCCAGCGAGCTCAGAAACCCCTACATCATCGCCGCCAGCCTCGATGCGCGCAGCATCACGCCCGCCTTGTCGGAATATGTCCACCAATCACTCGCCATCATGTTCCTGCTGTCCGCCTTCGTGACGGTTGTTCTGATGATTTCGCTGTCCAAATGGCTGCTGGAGCCCGTCCTCTTCCTCCGCGACAATTTCGTTGCGGCCTTTGAAAATCCGGAAACGCCGGACATCAAGGAATCGCCTTATAAAACCGTCGATGAAATCGGCAACGTCATCTCCATGGCGCAGACGCTGATCCGTCAGAACGCGGACAATATCAAGCAGATCAAATCCGCCGCAGAAGACAAGATCCATAAGCTCGCCTATTTCGACCAGCTCACGGGTCTGCCGAACCGTATCCAGTTCCTGCAGAAACTGACCGATCAGGCACGGAGCGCAAACAACGATGATAGCGGCTATATCCGCCGCTTCGCGGTCATCGCGATGGACCTCGACCACTTCAAGGACATCAACGATTCCATGGGGCACAATGTCGGCGACGCGATCCTGCGCGGCGTTGGAAAGCGCCTTCGCGCCGCCCTTCCGGAACACGCTGTCGTCGCCAGATCGGGCGAGGACGAATTCGCAATCACGATGATGCTGACCGACCCCGTGACGGCGCGTGAAGTCGCCGAAAAAATCGTCGGCGTTATCCGTGCGGAGCCGTTCAAGGTCTTCAACGAAAGCTTTCAGATCCGTGCGTCCGTCGGCGTATCGACCTTCCCCGATGACGGCATCGATCCGGATCAGGTTCTGAAAAACGCCGATATCGCGCTCAACCGCGCCAAGGAAGAAGGACGCGATACGATCAAGGAATATTCCGAAGATTTCGACCGCGCCGTTCAGGCCCGTTTCCAGTTGCTGCGCGACCTGCGCGACGCGATGGAGGCCAAAGACCTGCGCGTTTATTACCAGCCGCAATTCGACCTCGCCAGCGGCCGCATCATCGGCGCGGAAGCCTTGCTCCGCTGGTTCAAGAAAGACGGCAGCAAGAACGGCGGCCAGTTTATCTCCCCTGCCGAATTTATTCCGATTGCCGAACAATCCGGCCTGATCGTTCCGATCGGCGAATGGGTGCTGCGCCATTCCTGCACCCTCGCCGCACAGTGGGAGCGCGAAGGCCGCAACATCCGCGTCACCGTCAACGTCTCAGGCGCGCAATTTTTCCAAAGCGATCTGGTCGCTTGCGTTTCCCAATGCCTGGAGGATTCCGGCCTCAGCCCCCACCTGCTCGAGCTCGAAGTGACCGAGAGCGTCTTTATGGATGATATGCAGCACACGGTCGAAACGCTCCAGCGCCTGCACGGTTTGGGCGTCGAGCTTGCCATCGATGATTTCGGTACGGGTTACTCCTCGCTGTCCTACCTGCGCCAGTTCCCGATCGATCGCCTAAAGATCGACCAGTCCTTTATTCGCAATGCGCTCAACAACGCCGACGACGCGGCCATCGCCCGCACCATCGTCCGCCTTGGCCATTCGCTGAACCTGAAAGTCATCGCCGAGGGCGTGGAAACCAAGCAGCACGAAGCCTTCCTGATGGAAGAGAAATGCGACGAGGTTCAGGGTTTCCGTTACTCCAAACCGATTCCTCTCGAAGAATTCAACGCCTTTATCCAGTCCTACAACGGCGACTTCAGCGTTTTTGACCGCTAATCAATCTGATTTTGACAAAAACCTCATGCCCTATTAACAAAAGGGCATGACACATGCCGCGCAATCCCCTGTTCCGTTTCAGTCCGTGAAAAGCGGCGCCCTCAAGGGCACTGCCGCCATTCCGGGTGATAAATCCGTTTCCCACCGCTCCCTGATGTTTGGGGGGATCGCCAAAGAGCGCACGGTGATCCATGGCCTCCTTGAGGGTGAGGACGTTCTGAACACCGCAGCCGCCATGCGTGCGATGGGCGCGACAATCGAAAAACATGATGATGGCACCTGGAGCGTCGAAGGCGTCGGCATCGGCAACCTGAAATCCCCCGCCGCACCGATGGAAATGGGCAATTCCGGCACGTCCACGCGCCTTCTCGCTGGCCTCGTTGCGGGGCATGGCATTTCCGCGTCCTTTACGGGCGATGCATCGCTGACCAAACGCCCGATGGGCCGCATCATTACGCCGCTGGAACAGATGGGCGCATCATTTGACGCCAGCGAAGGCGGACGCCTTCCCATGACCGTCCACGGCGCGCGCGAGGTCAAAGCGATCGAGTACAAACTGCCCGTCGCCTCCGCACAGGTAAAATCCGCCGTCATGCTGGCCGGCCTTCGCGCTGACGGCGTCACAACGGTCATCGAGACGAAACCCACGCGCGACCACACGGAAAACATGCTGCGCCATTTTGGCGTGACGGTCGACGTCGAGGATTTGGACAACGGCGCGCAGGCCGTGCATCTGAAAGGCGGTCAGGACATGATCGCGGCGGGTGATATCTTCGTCCCCCGCGACCCTAGCTCCGCGGCCTTTCCGGCTGTCGCCGCCGCGCTGTGCGCTGGCTCCGACGTTTTGCTGCCCAATATCGGCATGAACCCGCGCCGTAACGGTATCTTCCTGTGCCTCAAAGAAATGGGTGCGGATATTGCGTTCGAGAATGAGCGGATCGAAGCGGGCGAACCGGTCGCCGACATCCGCGTTCGCGGCACAAAAATGCTGCAGGGAATTACCGTGCCGGAAGAGCGCGTGCCCAGCATGATCGACGAATTCCCCGTCCTGTTCGTCGCGGCCTCTTTTGCCAGCGGAATCACGCGCTGCACGGGCCTCGACGAGCTTCGCGTGAAGGAGTCCGACCGTCTCGCCGTCATGGCCAAAGGGCTGGAAGCCTGCGGCGTCAAACTTGAAATGGGCGAAGACAGCCTGACGATTTTCGGCAACGGCACGCCTCCTCAGGGCGGCGCGACCATTGAAACGGCGCTGGACCACCGCATCGCCATGAGTTTTCTGATCATGGGTCTGGCCGCACAAACACCTGTTATCATTGATGATATAGCCCCCGTTGCGACCAGCTTCCCGAACTTTGTCGCTTTGATGAACGGGTTATCTGGCGGCGAATCCCTCAAAGCTCTCTAAGTTTTATTTGACATAAAAACAAGAGAGTTTATAGTACCTGAATGTTCGGAAAACGTTTATCGCGTGTTTTTCAAAGCGCCGCCCTCGCCGCGGGCCTGATGGCTGGCGCGGCAGCTAACGCGGTTGAACAGCCGGACATTGACATGGAATACAGATCCGATCGTGCCTCTTTGTTAAAAGACGGACGTTTGAAAACGCTGGGTATCAACAATTTCGGGGTCGTATGTCCCGAAGGTATCTACGCCCCCAAGGGTGGCGGAAACGCGCCGAAGACCCTCCGCATAGAATTAAATTCGGTGACATTCGAAGAAATGCTGCGCGAGGGGCGCGACCTCGCCGCAACGCGCGAACATGACAAGGCGATAACGGAAGAACCGCTGACAGGATCGCAGTTCTTTGCCATCGGATCCGACGGCAAGTTCAAGCAGTTCTCGACAATGTCCGACATCATCAGTCTGGCCGAAGATTGGGAACGCGCAGGTAAGCCGCCCAAAGGAATTTCCCCTGATGATAAAATGGGCATGGCCCGTATCGAGCGCTTCGGGCGCGATTTCTGCGGCGGCATGTAAACGCGGCTACTGCTTCGCGCCCGCGGGCTTCCATCCGTTCAGCCAGTCAGCACGCGGCACGATATATGGCTCCTCACCATTTGCGCGGTAGAATGAATCAACCGCCCACAAAGCGCCGTTTTCCTTTTCCCGGATCACTGCGGTATTGTGCGGCCATGTGCCGTTGATGATATAGCCGCGGTGCGTCGGTTCGGTCTTCTCATGGAATTTCAAGAACCCCGCATTCTGCAGCAAACCGACATATTGCGTGGTGTTCACCGTCTCGTCGATGCAGTCCATCTGCTTGTCGCTGGTTTTGAACCCGACCGCCTCTCCGTTGTCTTCGTCGGTGCCGGTTTTTATGCCGGAATAACGCTCCATCAGGGCGATTGCCTGGCCGATTTTGCTGCGCTCTGCCGCCGCATCTTTTGCCGGCTTTGCATTGAAAATCTTGTTGATTTCCGCCCATTCCTGCGCCGTAAAACCCGCCGCGCTTTTATGGGTGCAGCTGTAACCGTGACAGATATGAAACGCCTCCACACTCGCCGGAAGGTTGTTGTATTTCTGAATCGGCAGCCCCGTGGAGCAACCGCAGAGCGCAAAAGCGATAAAAAACGCGAAAGACTTTTTCATGTAACCCCTAAAATGACGCGCTCACACTGCCATGAAGCGCGCTGGCCGCATAGGAGGATTTTTGGCGTTTACGAACATTGGCTTCCCCCTTATGGTAGGCGCCATGACACAGCACATGGTAATCGCAATCGACGGCCCCGCGGCTTCCGGCAAAGGCACGCTGGCCAGAAAACTGGCGGCGGAGCTGGGCTTTGCCTATCTGGACACGGGCGCCCTCTATCGCTGCGTGGGCAAGGCGGTTCTGGATGCAGGCGGCAATCCCGCCGATGAATCCGCGGCGATTGTTGCAGCAAAATCGTTGCAGCAAACGCTCAAGCCCCAGGATCTGCAAAACCCTGATTTACGCACGGATACAGTCGGCTCCGCCGCCTCTAACGTCGCCAAATTCCCCGCGGTGCGTCAGGCCCTGTTTGAATTTCAGCGCAATTTCGCCAAAACGCCGCAGCAAGGCTATGGCGGGGTAATCCTAGACGGCCGTGATATCGGCACCGTCATTGCACCGGATGCCGACGTTAAACTCTTCGTGACGGCCAGCGTGGAGGAACGCACGAAACGCCGTCTTGCCGAACTGACAGGCAAGGGCATTGAAACGGATTTCGAGACCGTGCTGGCAGACATGAAACAACGGGACGAGCGGGATTCCGCACGGGACACCGCCCCTTTGAAACCGGCGGACAATGCGGTTCTTGTCGATACCAGCACCATGGACGCGCAATCCGTCATGGATTACGCCCTGTCCCTTATCCGCAATCGCGCGTCCTAAGGGACATTTTCTCCCACACCGCCACCAGAACCAGAACGCCCGTCGCAAGCGCGGCGAGAAGCAGCGGCGTCGCAAAAGGTGCAGCAAAAATCAAAGCACCGGTCAGTCCCAGCCCCGCAACATGGGAAAGCGGATACCGCCCCGATATCACGCGTTTGAACAGCAATGTGCCCGTCAGAAACAAAGCCGGCCCGCCCAGAATAACAAAAATACCGATCGGATCGACATGTCCGGACGCATGTGCCAGAACCATTTCGTCCCCGACAGCCGACAGGATGATACCCGCAACGATAACCGCATGGATATAGGTATAGGCCAGCCGCGCCATCTTTCCCGGATCCTCCGACGCCGCAATCTTTGCGGCCCCGTCATCCGCGCCGGCATCGAAATAGATCCACCAGAGCGACGCAATACTGACAAAGGCGCATAAAAACGCAGCAATTTCGGGCAGGGTCACCGCCATATGCGCGAAAGTCGCCCCCGTGACCAGAATGGATTCACCCAGCGCGATGATGATGAACAGGGCGCAGCGCTCGCTCATATGCGCGCCTTCGACATCCCATTCATCGGTTCGCGTGCCGCCGAGACCGGGCACCCAGAAAGCACTGATCGGCCCCAGATATTCAATCAGCAGCGCACCGCCCCAGATCATCATGCGCTCCGGCCCCTCGGCAAACGCGCCTGTAATCCAGAAAACGCCGGACAGGCTGAGCCACGCCGTAATCCGGATAAAATTCCGGTAATTGCTGCGGCTGTGGTTCTTGACGGCAAACAGGGTGAAGAGCGATCGCCCGACCTGCATCACCATATAAGCGGCCGCAAAAATCAGCCCCCGATCACCGAAAGCCTCCGCAACAGAGGTGGAAAGCACCAGTCCCGCCAGCATCAGCGCGAACATGAAAAGCCGCACGGGCATCTTTTCGGGGTCGAGCCAGTTGGTCACCCACGAGGTGAAACCCCACACCCACCAGACGGCCAGAACCATCATACCCGCCTGAATTCCGCCCTCGATCGTCAGGTTTTTCAGGAAAAAATGCGATATTTGCGTAACCCCGAACACGAAAACCAGATCGAAGAAAAGCTCGAGATACGTGACTTTCGTATGCGTATGGGGAGCGCGGGCGCGGAGGAGACTTTTAACGGGCAGCGGAGAAGACATGAAAACCAGCCGGAATAAGGATAAAACAGCACTCTATAGCACCCTAAAACAGTTGCAATCCCTCACTTAAAGGGCTACAACCGCCACGTTCCGGTAAATCCAAAGGCCATGCGCCTCTGCCGCGAATATGAAGGTCACCCAAACCCACCCCGCGGGGAGAAAACGGTTTGTGTCGATCTATCAAAAAATCTGAAAGGACTACCACTATGGCTAAAGCCGCAACCAAAATTGCTGACAACAGCGATTCCATGGACTTCGCCGCTCTTCTCGGAGAAACCTCCCAAGGTAAATTCGAAGGCAGCGTTGTTAAAGGAAAAATCATTAACATCACTGACGACGCCGTTATTATCGACGTCGGTCTGAAATCCGAAGGCCGCGTTGCTCTTCGTGAATTCTCCATGCCGGGTCAAGACCCGGAAATCCGCATCGGCGACCTCGTCGAAGTATACGTGGACCGCATGGAAAACCGCGATGGCGAGACAGTTCTGTCCCGCGAAAAAGCACGCCGCGAAGAAGTCTGGATCGAGCTAGAGAAATCATCCGAAAAAGGCGAACGCGTTACGGGCGTTATCTTCGGCCGCGTCAAAGGCGGTTTCACTGTCGACCTCGGCGGCGCTGTTGCGTTCTTGCCAGGCTCGCAGGTGGACATCCGTCCGGTACGTGATGTCGGTCCTCTGATGGGCACACCGCAACCTTTCCTGATCCTGAAAATGGACCGTCAACGCGGAAACATCGTTGTTTCCCGCCGCGCCGTACTGGAAGAGTCCCGCGATGTCGCACGTTCCGACCTGTTGGAAACGATCCGCGAGGGTTCCGTTGTCCAGGGTCTGGTCAAGAACATCACGGACTACGGTGCATTTATCGACCTCGGCGGCGTCGACGGTCTTCTGCACGTTACGGACATCTCCTGGAAACGCGTCAACCACCCATCCGAAGTTCTGTCGGTTGGCCAGACGGTGGACGTACAGGTTATCCGTTACAACGCGGACAATGGCCGTATCAGCCTCGGTATGAAACAACTCGAGAAAGACCCATGGGAAAGCGTTGCCGGCAAATATCCGGTTGGCGTCAAGCTCAAGGGCCGTATCACGAACATCACGGACTACGGTGCGTTCGTTGAACTCGAAGATGGTATCGAAGGTCTGGTTCACGTTTCCGAAATGTCCTGGACGAAGAAAAACGTCCACCCGGGCAAAATCGTCTCCACATCGCAAGAAGTGGAAGTCATGGTTCTCGAAGTTGATATGGACAAGCGCCGTATCAGCCTCGGCATGAAACAGACGCAGGAAAACCCATGGGCTGGCTTCGGCGACAAGCACAAAGTCGGTGAAGAACTCGAAGGCGAAATCCGCAACATCACGGAATTCGGTCTCTTCGTTGGCATCGACGATGACATCGACGGCATGGTCCACCTGTCCGACATTTCTTGGGAAGATCAGAGCGAAGACGTTCTGAAAAACTACAAGAAAGGCGACAAGGTTAAGGTCAAGATCCTCGACATCGACCCGTCCAAAGAACGCGTTGCGCTCGGCATGAAACAGCTGACCAACGATCCGTTCGAAGGCGCGATGAAGGGCATGGCCAAAGGCGCAGTCGTGACCTGCACGGTAACGGAAGTCAATGCGAACGGCATTGAAGTCACCGTTGGCGAAGGCATGACCGGCACGATCAAAAAGGCCGACCTGTCCCGTGAACGTTCGGAACAACGCCCTGACCGCTTCGCCGTTGGCGAAAAAGTCGATGCGAAGATCCTGACGGTCGACAAGAAAAAGCACCAGGTTACGCTGTCCATCAAGGCACGCGAACTGGATGAAGACAAGCAGGCCCTGGAGCAATTCGGTTCGACCGAATCCGGCGCATCGCTCGGCGACATCCTCGGTGCGGCTCTCGGCAAAGCAGATGCGAAAGCCCCTGCCAAGAAAGCCTCCAAGAAGAAAGACGACGCAGCCGAGTAATCGGACTGTGCTCAGACACAGGAAAGCGGGCTGGAAACAGCCCGCTTTTTTTATGCGGCGCATGACCTGAAAAACCGCCAATTACGCCCTATCTCATTCCTGGATTTTAACAAAATCCTTATCTATCAATGTTTTGCTTGACCACCCCCGTCATTTTGGGGCATTCTGGGACTGTATCTAGGAATTTTAGGGAGTTGAAACGGACATGACCAAATCCGAACTCATCCAGAAGCTGGCGGAACGTAATCCGCACCTCTTCCTGCGCGATGTCGAGAAAATCGTCGATACGGTGTTTGAGGAAATCACGACAGCTCTGGCCAAAGGCGACCGCGTTGAACTGCGCGGCTTCGGCGCATTCTCCGTCAAATCACGCGATGCCCGCACGGGCCGCAACCCGCGCACGGGTGAAACGGTGAGTGTGGAGGCGAAACGCCTGCCATTCTTCAAAACCGGCAAAGGCCTGCGCGAACGCCTCAATGGCGGGGTCGATCACGGCGAAGACGACGACGAATAAGATCACAGACAATTCCAAAAGCCCGCCCATCCGGCGGGCTTTTTCATGGCCTTTCGTTTGTCATCCTGAACGAAGCGGCAAAAGCCGTGTAACCGAAGCATCTTCGGGATCGCTCGTCCTGTTCAGCATGACAGACCAAAACCTTGTGCATAGAGCCTGTAAAAACACCGTATATCTTCGTGGATAACATTGCCGCCGCCCTCCCCACCCGGAATCGCGGGGTGTTAGAATTCCGAATCATGAAGGATTTCCTCTTTGTATTTCTCGGCTGGCTTTTCACCCTCCCCGTCCTGATCGGGGCAATAGGGTTTGCGGTCTATAATGGGGAGCAGGTTGCCGTTACTTACAGCCCGTTCAGCCTGCCCGACGTCATGCCGCTGTACGTGCCCGTACTCTTCGCCGTCGCTTTCGGTTTTCTGTTTGGCGCTCTTATGACATGGGCGGCCATGGGGCGTCTCCGTGCCGAGCGCCGCGCCCTTAAAAAAGAGGTCAAACTCCTTGAGAAGAAAATCCGTGACCACGAAGACGCCGCCGCACCCGTCATACCCGCGGGGGCATATCACTCCCCCATCGTTCCGGCAGCGTTCCTAACAAAAGGGTAAAGCCGTTATGAAATCACAAAACGGCCTTCCCGTTATTTATGTCGCAATCGACACAAAAGACATCGGCCGCGCAAACGAGCTTGCCGCCGCCGTGACCGAAGCCGGATGCGGTGTAAAACTGGGTCTTGAATTCTTCAACCGACACGGCCCACAAGGGGTGCAAATGATCCAAAATGAAGGGTTCAAGCCCTCCCTATTTTTGGATCTCAAGTATCACGATATCCCGAATACGGTGGCCGGCGCGGTCGAATCCGCCGTCTCTCTGGACGTCGCGTTTCTAAATGTTCATGCATCTGGCGGCACGGAAATGATGCAGGCTGCACGGCGCGCATGCACCGGAAACACTAGACTTCTGGCGGTAACACTGCTGACAAGCCTAGGTGAACAGGATATCGATACGGTCGGTTACAAGGGGCCCGCAGCGGATCAGGTGGAACGACTCGCGCGCCTCACCCATGGGGCCGGGCTGGACGGGGTGGTATGCTCCGCCCATGAGATAAAACAATTACGAAACGCGCTTCCCAAAGACTTCATTTTGATGGTACCCGGGATACGCCCCGAAGGGTCAAATGCGGCTGACCAGAAGCGTGTCATGACGCCAAAACAGGCTGTCGATGCCGGCGCGACCCATCTGGTGATCGGACGCCCGATAACCGAAAGCCCGAATCCAAAACAAGCGGCCCTCGACATTATCGCGTCAATCGGCGCATAATCGCCGCCATGACACAGGTAAAGATCTGCGGATTGAAAACCCCCGATGCGATGACGGCGGCCATGGAAGGCGGCGCGGATTTTATCGGCCTTGTTTTCCACGAAGCATCCCCGCGGAATCTGGAAATAGAGGTCGCTTCGTACCTAAGCTCCTATGTTCCCGAACGGATTCAGGTTTGCGCCCTCCTCGTCGATCCGGACGATCAGAAACTGTCCACAATCTTGTCCACCGTACGTGTGGATATGATTCAGCTCCACGGGAATGAAACACCCGAGCGGGTACAGGCGATCAAAGCCGGATTCGGGAAAAAAGTGATGAAGGCCATCTCCATTTCAATCCCCGATGATCTGGCGCAAATCGGTCTCTATGCACCGCACTGCGACTGGCTGCTTCTTGACGCCAAGGGCACGTCCGAAATGCCAGGCGGCACAGGCCATAGCTTTGACTGGTCTGTGCTGAACGGCGTGACAATCCCCGTGCCGTGGATGCTTGCGGGCGGACTGACACCGGAAAATGTCGCGGGTGCCATCCACCGCCTGCGCCCGGCCGCCGTGGACGTTTCCAGCGGCGTGGAAAGCACGCACGGCGTCAAGGACGAAGGGAAGATACGCGCCTTCCTAGCTGCTACCAAATCCGCCTGATATTGCCCCGAAGAAAACCCTTGGCTTACCGGACGGCTTGGCGGTAAAACCCTCCCATGAACCAGCCATCGAAACAGAACTCTTTCCGCTCCGGCCCCGACGAAAACGGCCATTTCGGCCCGTATGGCGGCCGCTATGTCGCCGAAACGCTGATGCCCCTGGTGCTGGAGGTCGAAAAGGCCTTCCACGCCGCGCGTGCCGATGACGATTTCTGGGCGGAGTTCCACGCGCTGGCCAAGGACTTTATCGGTCGCCCCTCGCCGCTCTATTTCGCCAAAAAGACGACAGAGGCGCTCGGCGGCGCGAAAATCTATTTTAAGCGTGAGGAGCTGAACCACACCGGCGCGCACAAGATCAACCACTGCCTCGGCCAGATCCTCGTCGCCAAGCGCATGGGCAAAACGAAGATCATCGCTGAAACGGGCGCGGGACAGCACGGCGTTGCCACGGCAACCATCTGCGCCCTGTTCGACATGCCCTGCACCATCTTCATGGGCGCGAAGGATATTGAGCGGCAGAAACCGAACGTCTTCCGCATGAAGCTTCTCGGCGCGGAAGTCGTGCCGGTGACCAGCGGGTCGCAATCCCTGAAAGACGCAATCAACGAGGCGCTGCGCCACTGGGTCGCCCATGTGGACGATACCTATTACCTGATCGGCACGGTCAACGGTCCGCACCCCTACCCGGAAATGGTGCGGGATTTTCAGTCCGTGATCGGCAACGAAGTCCGCACCCAGATCATGGAGAAGGAAGGCCGCCTGCCGGACTCCCTTGTCGCCTGCATCGGCGGCGGATCGAACGCTATGGGCTTGTTCCACCCGTTTCTGGACGATCCTGACGTGAAAATGTTCGGTGTCGAGGCCGCAGGCCACGGCGTGGACACGGACGCGCACGCGGCCTCCCTGAACGGCGGAAAACCCGCTGTCCTGCACGGTATGAAATCCTACTTCCTGCAAAACGATGACGGCCAGATTACCGAGGCGCACTCGATTTCCGCCGGTCTGGACTATCCCGGCATAGGGCCGGAACATGCGTGGCTCTATGACCAGGGCCGCGTGAATTACGTTTCCGTGACGGATGACGAGGCCGTTGCTGCGTTCCAGTACTGCAGCAAAATGGAAGGAATTATCCCTGCGCTGGAATCTTCCCACGCCCTTGCCTATGTGCAAAAAGCCGCCCCGAAGCTGCCCAAAGACCATATCATGGTCGTCAATCTGAGCGGCCGCGGCGACAAGGACATCTACACGATTGCGAGCAAGCTCAATGTCAGCATCTAGCAAAGGCAGCGCCGACCTCCAGCAAATCCCCGGCTTCTACGTCGTAGGGATCAGCATCACGACCAGCAACGCGGAAGACAAAGCCGCCGATGATATCAACGCCCTGTGGCAGCGGTTTTTTGAAGAAGACATGCTGCACAAAATAGAGGGCCGTGCGGAAAACGCAATCTATGCGGTCTATAGCGATTATGAGGGAGACCATACCAAACCGTACCGCTTCACCCTCGGCTGCAAGGTCGAAGGCGCACCTGCCGACCTGCCGGAAGGCCTGCATAAAATCCACGTTCCGCCCGCCGATTATATGATCTTCGCCGCGCGCGGGGAGCAGCCGAAATCCCTGCTCCAGACATGGGAAACGGTCTGGAAATCCGACATCAAGCGCAGCTATGTCGCCGACCTCGAAATCTACGGCCCCCGCTTCTTCGAAGAAGGCCTGCACGAAATATTGGTATGTGTAGGCGTAAGCCTGTAACAACACTATGAATGTAGCGTCTTCCACTCCCCACATGATCGGCGCATTTTATAATGCAGTGAACGACATATCTTTCCCTTCATTCCTCTACAATGAAGGGAAAGCGCTGCAAGCCGTGGAAGATCTAGGATGGACGTACCACAATTGCGGTGGCAATCTTACGTATATATACAAATCGCCCAATCCTCGTATTGTCGCGCGTATAAATTACACAAAAGATTTCGCTTTTCAGATTTACGCCGATCTATGTCAAACATTACCGCATAACCCGTATCTGCAGAATGTCTACGGTCATTTTACTCTGAAAGACGGCACTCACATCGCAATTCTTGAGCGACTGGTTCACATTCCTTTCAAACAAGATAAGAACCTGCCGGGTCGCGCTAGTGCAGCAAACGATTTTTATAGATTTTTGCAAGAAGGATATGATCACCACGACCTCAGTCAAAAATATCTGGCAGATCCATATGTTCGCGAAGCCATGCAACACCTTTACGCGACCATTGACGCACATCATGGAACGGGATCCCGTTTGCGCTCTTCTTTTGATTGTCATGCCGACAATGTCATGGGGCGCGTCCTCGAGAATGGAATTATACAGCCAGTTATCACAGACCCGTACGAAACAGGGGAGTGGGTTGAAAAACATGATTATATTGATAATCTGACACCGTGGAGCGTTTATTTACGAAGAAAAGTCGGATTGATGGACCCGTCTTATTTCAACAATCTCCCAGATAACAACAGAAATAGCTGGATTTTAAAATGAACCGCCTCGGTAAAACATTCGCAAACCTCAAAGCCGAAGGCCGTAAGGCATTGGTCACTTTTACGATGGCGGGTGATCCGGATGCCCGCACATCCCTCGCCGCGCTCGAAAAACTCGCGCAAAGCGCGGACATCCTAGAAATCGGCATGCCGTTTTCCGACCCGATGGCCGACGGCCCCGCCATTCAGGCGGCCGGCCTTCGCGCGCTGGACGGCGGCATGACGTTAAAAGGCGTTTTTGATATTGTGCAGCAATTCCGCAGCAAAAATAACGATACGCCAATCGTTCTGATGGGATATTTCAACCCGGTCTTCACTTACGGCATCCCGAAATTCATGAGTGATTGCAAGGCATTGGGCATAGACGGCCTGATTATCGTCGACATCCCGCCGGAAGAAGCGCCCGAACTGGCGCCGGAAGCGCAGCAAAACGATATCGCTTTTATCCGCCTTTTGACCCCGACATCGGACGAGGCGCGCCTGCCCAAAATCCTGAAAGACGCCTCCGGCTTCTTATATTATGTGTCGATCGCGGGCGTGACGGGCACGGCCTCCGCCGACCCCGCCAAAGTCGGCGCGCACATCGCGCAAATCAAGAAACACACCGATCTGCCGGTCATCGCCGGTTTCGGGATCAAAACGCCTGAGGATGTGGCCATTATGGCGAAAATCGCGGACGGCGTGGTTGTAGGCTCCGCCCTCGTCCAAACCATCGAACAGGCACCAAAAGACGCGGATATTCCCGTCCTTCTGGACAAACAGGCCGCCGCGCTCGCAGGGGCGCTGCGCTAGGACGGGCGGCATGTCCTTCATAAAGTATATTTTCGGTGCGGCTGGCATGCTTGCCTTCACATCCGGCATGGCGCAGGCGGCCGAACCATACACCATCACAGTCGTCGGCCCGATCACCGGCCCAGCCGCCGGAAACGGCGCGGACATGCGCGCCGGCGCGATAGCGGCAGCCGACAGGATAAACGCGCAAGGGGGCATTCACGGTCAAAAACTGAACCTCCGTTTTGAAGACGATGCCTGTTCGGAAACACAGGCAATCAATGTCGCCAACCGCATCATAGGCCAGGGCGATAAATTCGTAGTGGGGCATTACTGCTCCAACGCCACATTGCCCGCTTCGGTTATCTATGATGAAAACGGCATTGTGCAAATCACCCTTTCGCAAGCCACCAGCATAACGCAGCAAAATTTCCCGCGCCTGTTCCGCATAACCCCCAGCGCGGAAGATCTGGCAAACGGCTATATAACCGCCGTATCGAACGACATAAAGGCAGCGGCACAGGCAAAACTCGCCCTGATCGGCAACTCCGGCGAATACGCGCAGAGTATCGCCAAATCTTTGCAAAAATCATTACAGGACAAAGGGATAGAGCTTAACTATACCGGCCATTACCCTCCGGAAGATACGGATTACAGCGCCGTTATTACGCGGATGAGGGGCGCACGCATAACCCACGTCATGATCGCAGGATCTGAAAAGGAAATGGGTATGATCGTCCGCCAATCCGCGCAGCATGGATTTCACCCGTCATTCATATTGTCCAGCACCGCGCTGTCCGCCGGATTTGCAGGAATCGTCTCGTGCGGCGGAAACGGCGTTCGCGCCGTGGCGGCTGACAATCCTGCTTACGCGGCAGGCAATGAAGCCTTGAAAGCGGATTTGCTGCGCCATGGCGCCAACGGTTTGGACGTGGCGATGTTTTCCTATACCGCCGTAGAAGCCTTTGCACAGGCTTTCAAGGCCGCCGGAAACACGGATGCGGCAGCCGTATCGAACGCCCTGCACACCCGGACCTTTGATTTACCCACCGGAAAAACCGGATTCACAGCGTCCGGAGAACTTACCCATCCAAGGGTTATAACCTATCAATATCAAAGTGTTAACACCCCCTGCACTCATGTCAAACCTGTGCCCTTAACACCTTGAATGTTTGACTTTGACAGGCATTACGCGCTAAATGCGTGGCTGTTTTTACAAGTTAAGGGACCATAGAGGGATAACCCATGAACTGGCTGACCAATTTCATCCGTCCGCGCATCCGCTCCATCGTAGGCGAGCAAAAGGACGTTCCGGACAATCTCTGGCAGAAATGCGAAGCCTGCGAGGGCATGCTGTTCCACAAGGAGCTGAAGGCGAACCTCAATGTCTGCTATCACTGCGGTCACCATCTGGCACTGGAAGTGAAAGAGCGCCTCGGCATCCTGTTCGACGACGGCCATTATGAACGTGTCCAGACTCCGCGCGTCCCGCACGACCCCCTGAAATTCAAGGACAGCAAGAAATACGCCGACCGTCTGGTCACAGCGCAGAAGAAAACCAAGGAAGCCGACGCAATCCAGATTGCCAGCGGCACCATCGGCGGCAACAAGGCCGTAGTCGCCGCGTTCGACTTCGCCTTTATGGGCGGGTCCATGGGTACGGCTGTGGGTGAAGGCATCGTCAAGGCGGCGGAAACCGCCGTTCAGCAGGGCGCGGCCCTGATCGTCATTCCCGCCTCCGGCGGCGCACGCATGCAGGAAGGCGCCCTGTCGCTGATGCAGATGCCGCGCACGATCATCGCCGTCAACATGGTGAAGGATGAAGGACTGCCTTATATCGTCCTTCTGACGAACCCGACAACGGGCGGCGTATCGGCCTCTTTCGCTATGGTCGGCGACATTCACATGGCCGAACCAGGCGCCATGATCGGCTTTGCCGGACGCCGCGTGATCGAGGAAACGGTCCGCGAAACCCTGCCCAAGGAATTCCAGACGGCTGAATATCTCCTCGACCACGGTATGGTCGACATGGTCGTCAAGCGTTCTGACCTGAAAGAAACGATCGGCCGCGTCCTCGACCTTCTGATGATGAAGAACCGCGGCGGCGCGCCCGGCTCCATCAAAGCCGGCGTTGTCGGCAAACTCCTTGCCGGTCCCAAAGGCAACAAGGGCAGCAAACCCTCCGCCGGCGGCACGGTCGCGATCCTGAAAAAGGATGCGGCGAAAGTCATCCGCAAGGCCGCAAATGCAGCCGACACGAAATCCGCACGCAAATCGGCGGGCAAGTAACCACATCATGGCCGGATCACAAAACCGGTTCACAGGTGCGTCAGCCGACCCGGCGATTGAGGGTCGGCTGGATGAAATCCTCCAGCACCTCTATAGCCTCTTCCACACGGAAATAGACCTCTCTCTGGACAGAACGTATCGTTTTCTGGAGAAGCTCGGCAACCCGCATCTGCACCTGCCGCGCACGGTTCACATTGCCGGAACCAATGGAAAAGGCTCAACAACCGCAACGCTTCGCGCGCTTCTGGAGGCATCCGGCCACACGGTTCATGTCTACACGTCACCGCACCTCGTCCACCCAACGGAGCGTATCCGCCTCGCCGGAGAACTGATTACCTCAGAGGCCTTCATAGATGTTCTGACGGAGTGTATCGAAATCAACAATGGTGAACCGATTACCTTCTTCGAGATCACCACATGCGCCGCTCTTTTGATGTTCAGCCGGGTGCCGGCTGACTTCCTTCTGCTTGAAACGGGCATGGGCGGGCGTCTGGACACCACAAATGTCGTGCCGAACCCTGCGGCGACCATTATCACCACAATATCCTTCGATCATACGTCCTATCTGGGCGACACCCTGCCGAAAATCGCCGGTGAAAAAGCCGGCATCATGAAAGCAGGTAGCCCCTGCATCATCGGATATCAACTGCCGGAAACCGTTGAGGCGGGC
This sequence comes from Micavibrio aeruginosavorus, assembly GCA_003240795.1. Lineage (GTDB taxonomy): Bacteria > Pseudomonadota > Alphaproteobacteria > Micavibrionales > Micavibrionaceae > Micavibrio_A > Micavibrio_A aeruginosavorus_B. The sequence goes on from QFNK01000004.1 coordinate 17,873, forward strand.
GTGATGGAAGTCTTCCACAAAACATCCCAAGCCTTATCCCCAGCCGCACCCTTGGTGCGTTTCGGTGCGGAATGGTCCAGCGCCCCTGAATCGGGCCGGATGATGTTTCGCTACGGGGATGACTCTATTGCACTGCCAAAGCCCAGCCTGTCCGGGAATCATCAGATATGGAACGCGGGCGCCGCGCTTGCCGCATTCCGGATCATTGCGCCGGATCATTTCCGCCCCGAAATTCTATCCACAGGACTTGCCAACATCTACTGGCCAGGACGCCTGCAGACTCTGAAAAATCACGCTTTTAATGAGATCGCGCCCGGCGGGTGGGAGATCGTCATCGACGGCGGCCACAATGACAGCGCGGGTCTCGTCCTCGCCCGCCAGATGCAGGAATGGGTCACGAACGATTCACGCCCGCTCCACCTCGTCGTCGCCATGGTCGACCGGAAGGACGCGAAAGCATTTTTAGCGCCCCTGCTCCCCTATGCTAAAAGCATCACCCTGACCGAAATTGAAAACGAGCCGAGCACCTATAAAAAGGAACAGCTGGAGATCGCGGCGCGGGCACTGGGCTTCCCCAATATAGCAACCGCCCCGAACGCGAAAGCCGCGCTCGAGCATATCGTACGTACCCAGGACGTACAGGACGCCCGTGTGCTTATGACGGGATCGCTCTTTTTCATGGGCAACATTCTTAAATAGCATTCCACCGTTGACAGGACTGCATATCTGCGCTTTCTAAAAAGATACTTTTTTAGGAGTTCTGTTATGTCCGATGCGACCTATCCCCAATCCGGCGACCTGATCCGCGCCAATTTGCCTACTTACTTAAACAAAGGTATTCCCGGTGACGATGCGCGGCTGTGCCTTGTCATGGCGTTGGAAGTCGACGAAGATAAAAACAAGATCGAAGGATATTGGGTCATCCGCCTGTCCGAAAGGCTGGACGTGGAACGTAGATGGGACTACCGCCTGAAGCAAAAAGAGCTTGCCGATATCACTGACCCAGCGTTGCAGCGGGATTATATTATACGCACCACGCGCATAGATTTGATCCCCGCTACAAAAGAGTTTCTGCTCACGAACGATCAGGAAACGCCACAAATTTATGGCCGCATTGTTCCGATATTCTGGGATAGTTTCCTGCAAAAATTACAGGCGGGCCAGACCTCCAAATTCGACACCGAAAGCTACGGCCCGCGCGAAAAACTCCCCCATACGGTGGTTGTGACCGGGCTGAACAACGACAACGTCATGGCCGATTTTGATTATGAAACCGTGATATCCCTGATCGGTCTGCCCGAAATTGCGGCCAAGGAAGAGCCGCGGACGCCCTCCCGCTTCGCCGAAAGCTTTGAAAAAGCCACCGCGCAAATGATGAAACAATGGGCTCGACAAAGACGGGCAATTCATGAGGAAATAGGCAATAAGACATTTCAGGAACCTGTCCTTCAGCCATAAAAATACGGGCAAGAAAAAACCCTTGCTTTATTTAACATAATACATTATTGTCCTCGCCATGAGTTTGAGCAGCATATTTTCAGCAGCAGCGAGCGAAACTTCGGGTTTTGCGGCAGAACAGATTCTGAATAGACGCGGCTTTTATGAAATCGGAAGACGAACGGATGCTGTCGCCTGGACAACGCCGGACGCTGATCAGGTGATCCGTATTTCGTGTGACGGATCAGGCTCCAGCGCCTATTTCAATCTTGCACAAAAAATGGCGGGCAATCCCTATCTGCCCGTTGTTCACGCGCATAAAATCATGAAGAGCGGCGAACATATCGTCTGCGTGAAAAAATTACAGAACCCCAGCCAGAAGCGCCTGTACGACCACGGAATACTGCTAAACAGCTATGTTGCGGTTGGAATTCCTCTAAGCGCCGAAGATACGGCATTCCGCAAGAACCATCACTATACAGGCATCATGAGCAAGAAAATCAGCGATTTCTTCATGATGCGCAATGCCGTACTGGATATCGACGCGCTACCGGAACCGCAAGCCTTCAAGGAAGCGGCCGTGGCGATCGTTGAGCTCAGCTTCGACATGTTCAAACAGAACACCCAATATGTGCCGACGCCCGACATCAATCCGACGAATGTTTTGTGGCGCAAAACCGAAGGCCCATTGCAACCTGTGCTGTATGACCCGATCGTGCGTCAATATGACCATTACGGGTCGGAGCTGAAACACGCCTCCTACCTGCGTAGCCGCCTGGGCATGAATCCCGAGATGAATATCTAACGGCCTGTATCCGCAGAACAAAAGCCTTGTTTCTATATTTCTGGCCTTGTTTATTAAAAATAAACTTTTCAAGAATAGTATGGCGTCATGACGATTTTGGCAGTTGCCTTCTTCCGCGAAATCATAGGCCGCATCGACACGGATGGGCCCGAACACAACTGGGAAAGCGCGAACACGCCCCTTGCCCGTTTCCTTGAAAACAGCCATCCCGGCGAACTGCCGAATACGTTCAAATATCTGCAGCCGGAGGGCTGGCTGGCCGGCGTCCTGCGCGGTGAAAACTACACCGAAGACGGCGTTCGTTTCCTGTCCAACCTGACCATCATTCCGGAAGGCTCTTATGCTCTCGACAAGGTCGGCCTGGATACGCTCCACGCACGCCTGAAAGACAGCACCGCGCCCGACGGCACCTTTACAGGGCGTTATCAGGGCCCCGCCGCCACAAGCTTTACGCCCGAGTTTGAGAAAACGCTCTCGAATCTCTGGAAAAACGAATTGATGCCGAAATTTTCCGGCGCACAGGTCAAGATCCCGATCTCCCTTCTGCCGGATGAAAACGGTGGTCAGGTAATCTTGCCTGCCGTACACACCCCGTTCAGCCATATTTTAAAGGTCCCGCGCGAAGGATATTACCAATCCCTGCCCGCCATAGAATGGCTGGGGCTCGAGCTATCCAAACGGGCGGGCCTTGAAACGGCCGACCACGCTCTGGTCGAAATGCCAAACGGCATGGCCCCCGCCCTGATTATCGAGCGGTTCGATATTCCCGAGGTGGAAGACGACCTGAAAAAGCTCACCCGCATTTCCGACTTCTGCAACATCACGAACAGGGAGCCGGAAAAGCACAAATACGGCTCGGACATTTCCGTATGCTTTCAGGCTTTGTCGGAGCAGTCCTCCTCGCCGGAAGAAGATAAGATCGCCCTGTTTAAGCGGATTGTCCTTTCCCATTACCTGATGGATGCGGACATGCATTTGAAGAACATTTCCGTGCTCAAGACCTTCGACCGCGAAACGGGTGATGTATCCGTACGTATGTCACCGGTTTATGATGCAATGACGACCGTCATTTATCCGGGTCTTGACAGGCACTCCGCCCTTTCGTTCGACCCCGAACCGGAATATGGCGGAACCGCTATAAAATCTTACGGCAGCCGCTCGGACCTCATGCAGATTGCCGGGATGAACGGGATTGGCTGGGACGAGGCGGACGCGATTATCGATCATATCTCGCAATCCATCGCCGACAACGCTGTAGAGATTGCGAACAACCCGCCCGAATTGATCAAAAACAACCCGGCCTGTATGCACGCCCTGAAATGCGCCGTAACCGAAATTATGTGGAACACAAGCGCGCCAAATCCGCCGGACTGGGACGATATTACCTTCCCGAATGAATATGTGGAGCAGGAAAACAAGCCTTTGGACAACCGCCCGAGACTTATCGCGACCCAGGCCTTCAACGGTATGAAACCGACTTTTTAGGCCTGTCCTTTTTGCCAAATTCATATATGTTTTGCTTCTAGAGACTGTTTCTCGATGAAAAACAAGCCTTTGACCATAAAATTGCCCCCTTTGGGCCGTTTTCCCGCTTGTTTTCCTGTTTAGATAAGTCCTTGTAAAGGAAGTGAAATGGCACACAACATCACGCTTATAGACGATGACCGCAATATCCTGACCTCCGTGTCGATGGCGCTTGAGGCAGAAGGCTTTATCGTCAAGACATTCAGCGACGGCGAAGAAGGCCTGAAAGGCGTGACCGCGTCTCCGCCGGACCTTGTCGTGCTCGATATCAAGATGCCGCGTATGGACGGGATGGAAGTGCTGTCCAAGCTGCGCGAACAATCCAGCATTCCGGTCATTTTCCTGACCTCTAAGGATGACGAGGTGGACGAGGTGATCGGCCTTCGCATGGGTGCGGACGATTACATCACCAAGCCGTTTTCCCAGCGCCTTCTGATCGAACGCATCCGCGCATTGCTGCGCCGTCAGGACCTGCTGAAACAAAAAGACGGGGAGGATAAAGCCAAGGTTGAACGCGTCCTCCGCGGCCATCTGGAGCTGGATGACGCCCGCCATTTGTGCACATGGAAAGGGGAGCCGGTGAACCTGACGGTGACGGAATACCTTCTGGTCAAGGCACTGGCACAGCGCCCCGGCCACGTTAAAAACCGTGACCAGCTGATCGACATGGCATACGGCGAAAACATTTACGTCGACGACCGCACGATCGACTCACACATCAAGCGAGTCCGCAAAAAATTCAAGCAGGTCGACACCGACTTCAACCACATCGAAACGCTCTATGGAATCGGCTACAGATACAAAGAATAGCCTGCTCCGGATACCGGCGCTTTTGCTGCGCCTTATAAAGCGTTCCAAGCGCAGCAAACCGGCCTTCGATCCGGCAACTGTCCCTCCTGACCAGATGAGCGGGCTGACGCTGCGCATCCTTGCCGTCAACATTATCGCCATCATGATCCTGGGCCTGGGTATCCTGTATCTGGGACAATATACGGACTCTCTCGTGCAGGGCGAACTCGCAGGTCTGCGCTCGGAAGCGCAGCTTTTCTCAGGCGCCATTTCCGAAGGCGCGGTGCGCCCGGTTTATCAGATATCTCCCGTCCCGTTCGAAAGCCCGCAGGAAATAGACGCCATCAAGCCCGAACTGGCCCGCCGCATGGTGCGCCGCCTTGGGGAAATCGGCTCCAGCCGCATCCGGCTCTACAGCATCGACGGCACGGTTCTCGCGGACTCGCATCAATTGGCCAACAGCGGTATGGGCGATGTGGAGATGGAAAAACTGATGCCCGTGCCGCCGAAAGTGACGTTCGACTCGCTTTTCGCGCAGTCGGCGACACGCTTTCTCGACCTCATCCCGATGAAGACGAAACTGCCGCAATTTCCGGATGGCGATATCACGAATATCTACACCTTCCCGAACACGCAAACCGCCCTGACCGGAAATGTCCAGGCCAGCGCCTGGGAAAACAAGGATAGCCGCATCGTCCTGACCGTTGCCGCGCCGATCCAGCGTGCGGGGCAGGTCATGGGCGTCGTCCTTTTGCTGCGCGACGGGACGGAGCTTGAAAAATCTATTGCCGAAGTCCGCGTCGATGTTTTTCGCGTATTCCTTGGCTCTCTCGGCATAACGGTTATGCTATCCATCTACCTTTCCGGCCTGATTTCCCGCCCGCTCCAGCGCCTTGCTTTTGCTGCGGAAGCCGTCCGCACCGGAAAAGGCCGCTATGTTGAAATTCCGGACATGTCCCACCGCAATGACGAAATCGGCGATCTGTCCGTTGCGCTGC
>QFNK01000330.1 GCA_003240795.1 Micavibrio aeruginosavorus
TCGATGACCTTGTCGCAAAACAGGTCAATGCGGGCCGCCTGACATTCACGACAAATCTGGGGGACGCAATCAAAGGCGCGGAAGCCGTATTCATCGCCGTTGGAACACCGTCCCGCCGCGGCGACGGCCAGGCCGACCTGACCTTTGTTTACGAAGCTGCCCGCGAAATCGTCCGCGCGGTAAGCGAGTATACGGTTATCGTCACGAAATCGACGGTGCCTGTCGGCACGGCGCGGGAGATTGAAAAAATCGTCCGTGAAGAAGGCAAGCAGGACCTGATCGACGTCTGCTCCAACCCCGAATTCCTGCGTGAAGGTGCGGCGATCAACGACTTCATGCGCCCCGACCGCGTAGTGATCGGCGCGTCGAGCGAGCGCGCCGCCGATGTCATGCGCGCGCTTTACCGCCCGCTCTACATCAACGAAACACCGATCGTCGTCACATCACCGGAAACGTCGGAGATCATCAAGTACGCGGCGAACGCCTTCCTCGCCACCAAGATTTCCTTCATCAACGAAATCGCAAATCTGTGCGAGGCGGCGGGCGCAAACGTCCAGCATGTCGCCAAGGCCATCGGCATGGATGGCCGTATCGGCGGCAAATTCCTTCATGCGGGCCCCGGTTATGGCGGCTCGTGCTTCCCGAAAGACACACTCGCGCTGACGCAGACGGGCCGCAATCTCGGCGTACCGCAGCGTATCGTCGAGGCAGTCGTGCAGGTAAACGCCGACCGCCAGAAACAAATGGCGGAAAAGGTCATCGCGGCTTGCGGCGGCTCCGTTCAGGGCAAGAAAATCGGCGTGCTGGGCATTGCCTTCAAACCGAACACGGACGATGTGCGCGACGCCCCGTCGCTGGTCATCATTCCGGCACTGCAGGAGCAGGGGGCGAAGATCGTCGCCAACGATCCCATCGCGCAGGAGCAGGCAGAAAAAATCCTGAGCAATCTGGAATGGACGAGCGATCCTTACGAGGCCGCGAAAGACGCGGATGCTCTGGTCATCATCACCGAATGGAACGAATACCGCGCGCTTGACCTGAAACGCATTGCGGACACGATGAAGGCAAAACGCATCATCGATCTGCGCAACGTCTATAAGGTCGAGGATATCGAGAAACACGGCTTCCATTATGTTTCCATCGGCCGTCCGGACATTTTGCCGAATGAAGACGCGCAAAAACTGCGCGCGATCTAAGGCCGCGGTCGTTTATGAGCAAACTTCTTACCCACTTGCCGGCCCTCTGCAATGTCGTGCGCAGGATCGCCTTCGAAACAGGTGAGCTGGCGCTGGATTATTTCGAAGAAGGCGCGGCGTTCTCGCCCGAATACAAAGCCGATGGTTCTCCCGTAACCGAAGCCGACCGCAAGTGCGAAATTTTCATCGAGGAAGCGCTCGCTTCTATGATGCCAGATGTCCCTTTCGTCGGAGAAGAAGCCGTATCATCGGGCAGGATTGCGGATGTGGAGGGGAGCGAATATTTCTGGCTGGTCGACCCGCTGGACGGAACGCGCGATTTCATCGTGGGAAGCCCCGATTTTACAGTCAACATCGCGCTGATCAAAAACGGTGCGCCTGTTCTGGGCGTTATATACGCGCCGGCGCATGGTGAAATGTATGCGGCGCACGGCGAGGGGACGGCAGTGCGCTGGCTTCAGGAAACGGACAACGAAAAAAGCATCCGCGTCCGAAAACCGCAGCGTTCCGGCCTGACGGTCGTAAGCAGCAAGAACCGCGGCATAGAGGAAATCAACCGTTACCTGGAAGAGCACAAGGTTTCAAAAATCATCCGCCGCGCAAGCTCGCTGAAAATATGCGCGATCGCATCAGGCAAGGCGGATTTGTACCCCGGTTTAAGCCAGACATGCGAATGGGATACGGCGGCGGGGCAGGCTATTCTGGAGGCCGCGGGCGGCGAGATCGTTACACTCGACGGCAAGCCGCTGGTATATGGCAGGGGCAGGAAAGATTTCGTCAATCCCGCCTTTGTCGCGCGGAGCAAATTTTTGTCTGAAACAGGCGAATAAAAAAACGGAGGGTATAAACCCTCCGTTTCCTTTTCCACTGAAGGGGAAGCTTAAGATTTTGGAGCGTCTTTGTTCGCTTCTGCTTCGATCA
>QFNK01000331.1 GCA_003240795.1 Micavibrio aeruginosavorus
GGCGGTTATCTTCCCTCCTCCATCGGCGCCAGCATGATCGACCCATGGCAAACGGAATACGGCTATTGCGCCTGGGACCATGGCGATAAAACGACGACCGACAACGTCGTAGCCTGCGGCGGCTCCACCGCCCGCCGCCTGAAAGGCGCACCGAAATCCACACAGATCGCCATCGCGGTTATCAGCGCCGGAAAAGACAAGACATTCCAGACCACCTGCAACGCCTTCGTCGATGCGAACGCCGACGGCACACCGGACACGCCGCTTCTGAACAAGCCTGCAGGATCGGACGACATCGTCCTCGGCTACACCTATGCGGAGGCTGGCAAGATCGGCGGAAGCCTCTGGAACATCAAGACGGGCGAACCCGGCACTGCCGAGATCGGCAACCGCGACATTGAGATCAAGGGAAGCGACGGCACCACCGCCGCCCGCATCGGTTATGACGCAGGCCTGGGCGTTTCCGGGGTCGGTGATTTCGGCGCCGTAAAATCCGATCAGGTCTTCTCCAAATCCGGCGGCGCGCCCGTCAACTTAAACGGCATCGTCCGGGCGCAAAATGTTACGGGGCTTGCCGCTCCGGTTGGCGGGGCACCTACTGCCCCCCCTTCCGCTAACTGCATACTGCCCTCCGGAACGATTGTAACAAGCGGAAACTCTATAACTATGTACACCGCAACAACCAGTACGAATTGTGCAAGCATAAGCCAATCACGAACATGCACTAACGGCACACTTGGAGGTAGTGCCACCTATCAATACGAGGCATGCGGCGTCCCGGGCACTTATTCTATATCCACGATGGGAATTACAAACTCAACATTACAAAGCCAACTTATTGGCATTCTAGGAAACAATAACGAATGGACACAATGTGACTCGTCGAGTGGAGAAAACTATGATGGCTGCACGAGTTATGCCTCAACGATACTTGTTGCCCAAGGAGACGGTGGAAATACGTGGGGGATTTATCACAATATAAACGCAACAAATTTTCTTAACTCTGCTAGTTGGTATACATCTTCCGGTTTTTTATTTACATCAGCGCCCGGTAGAATTGGCATTTATACCCAATCCGGAACAACAACCACATCTGTTGGCCCTTTAGAAACTTACAGAGGTCGCGCCGTTGGGGCTTACTATCACAGTTCTCATTGCTGGACATCAACTGGCTATTGGGGAGTTGGATGGAATTTGTGCAATGGCGCTGGTGGAGATGGTTCCAACAACTGGCACACGCCTTCAGGAGTGACATTTAAAATATATGGTCGTACAACAGCAAAATAGTACAAATTGTCGCGGCTCCCTCTTCACGGCATTGTTCGGCGCGGTGGCGTTGATCGGCGTTCTGGCGGCTGGCGTGAACACGGTCATGCGCGGGCCGATGATGACGATGTCCGAAGTCACGCAAAGGACGGTGGCGGAGAACAACATGCTCACCGCCACGCGCCTCGCCATCGTCATGGCGACGCAGAACCAGCCCAACAGCGGCGACTGCGACGGCGACGGCTTTGTAGAGCCGATACCCTTTCGCAGCGCAGGGTCGAACCCAAAACCCACAGGCGGCGGCTACATCCCCTCCTCCATGGGCGTGAATACGATCGACCCGTGGAAAACCGAATACGGCTATTGCGTCTGGGATCACGGCCCGCTGACCACCACCAACAACGTCATCGGCTGCGGCGGCTCCTCCGCCCTTAGGCTCAAAGGCGCGAACGCGCAAAAGCACATCACCCTTGCGATCATCAGCGCAGGCAAGGACAAAACGTTCCAGACGACCTGTAACGCCTTCGTCGATGCGAACGCCGACGGCAATCCCGACACGCCGCTGGTGAACAAAACGCCCGGCGCGGATGACATCGTCATCACCCACACCTATGCCGAGGCCAACAGCGCCGGAAACGGCCTCTGGTTTGTAAAGGCGGACGACCCGAACACGGCGGAGGTCGGCAAGCGCGATATCGAAATCACGGGCAGCACCGGCGCGGGCATGGCCTCCATCGGATACGACCCCTCCGTCGGCGCCTCCGGCGTCGGCAATTTCATGGCCGTCAAAACAGACGACATCTATCCGAAGACTGCCTCAGGACATATCGAATTCCAGGGCATGATG
>QFNK01000332.1 GCA_003240795.1 Micavibrio aeruginosavorus
AAATACCATGTGATCGCGCAGAATGCAGCGCTTCCCGAAACGCCTACTTTTGAAAACGCCGCGCGCCAGTTGACCACAGCGGCGGACACCGACGAAACATACGAAGAAGACACAGAACAAAACCGCATCAACCATGGATAAATATTCGATCATCAAACTGCCCGACCCCGTTTTGAAACAGGTCGCGTCCCCCGTCTCCAACATAGACGATCTCGTCCGCACCCAGCTCGACCGGATGCTGGAGACGATGTACGCCGCCAAGGGCATCGGCCTTGCCGCGAACCAGGTGTCGCTGCTCAACCGCGTCATCGTGATGGACACGGCGCAGCGCGAGGAGCCGGAAACGCGCGAACCCATCTGCATGATAAACCCGGAAATCATCTGGGAGTCCGAAGAGCCGAGCTACTGGGACGAAGGCTGCCTTTCCATCCCCGGCCAGTATGCCGAAGTCGAACGCCCCTACGGCGTGCGCGTAAAATATCTGGATTATCACGGCAAGGAGCAGGAAGGCCTGTTCGAAGGGCTTGCTTCGCATTGTGTGCAGCATGAGATCGACCACCTGAACGGTGTTCTTTTCATCGATCATCTCTCGACGTTGAAGCGCAACATGATCATGAAAAAATTCAAGAAGGCGCAGCGCGACGCCGAACCTCTCTAGGAATTTTTCATGAGCCGCAGTCTCCGCATCGCCTTTATGGGCACGCCTGATTTCTCCGTTCCCGCGCTGAACAACCTTATCGCGTCACGGCACAAGGTCGTGTGCGTCTACAGCCAGCCGCCGCGCCCGAAAGGCCGCGGCCAACAGGTACAGGAATCTCCCGTGCACAAGGCCGCATTGGATGCCGGTATCGAGGTCCGCACGCCGCTCAATTTCAAAAAGGATGAAGACATTGCCGCCTTTATGGCGCTCGAACTCGATGTCGCCGTCGTTGCCGCCTACGGCCTGATCCTGCCGAAACCGATCCTCGATGCGCCGGCCCACGGCTGCATCAACATTCACGCCTCGCTCCTGCCGCGCTGGCGCGGTGCCGCGCCCATTCACCGCGCGATCCTCGCCGGTGATGAGGAAAGCGGTATTACCATCATGCAGATGGAAGAGGGGCTGGACACAGGCCCGATGATTTCGATGAAGGCTGTCCCGATCCGCCCGTCGACAACGGCGCAGGGACTGCATGACATGCTGTCGGCGCTGGGATCGCGCATGATCGTCGATGTCATGAACGACCTTGCCGACAATGGCACACTGCCCATGACGGTTCAGCCGGACGAGGGTTTTACTTACGCGAAAATGCTGAAAAAGGAAGAAGGCCGCATCGACTGGACGCAGGAGGCGTCTGCGATCGACCGCCAGATCCGCGCGCTCAACCCGTGGCCCGGCACATGGTGCGACGATGCCAAGGGCCGCCGCCTGAAAATTCTCGACGCGGTCGTCATGCCGTTTAAATCCGATGAACCTGCCGGAACCATCCTGGATGAAGACGGCGTTATTGTCTGCGGCAACCGCACGACCCTCAAGCTTGAAACGGTCCAGCCGGAGAGCAAGTCTTCAATGGCAGTTTCTTCAGCATATCAAGGAAAATATCTGATCGCCAACACTCGTCTCGGCTGATGAACGGCATGTTCAGGACCTGATCGCGGCCGACAGGTTTGGGGCCGAAGATCATATGTTTTGGATGGTTGGCAAGGTCAAAGTATTTCTTCCGTCCTATCCCGAAATAACGGTCGTAGAGCTGCGTTGCAACCATGGCGAACATGGGGCCGTGCCCCGTCCCGTTTCCGATATGGGCGTCAACCACGACATGGGCCAGTTCGTGAAGAACGATCCTCTTGTCCAGCCGCTTGTTCTCGCGCTTGATTTCAATCTCGGGAAAGAAGTTCAGGAGCGCGTGGCCGAGTATTTCCTTCTTCTCACCCAGATAGCGCTGATAAACCTTGTGATCGCGCGTTAAAAAGGATGGCGGCGTGAATAGTTTGTAATCTTTGGATACCTGCTCTATGAGTTCCGCCGCCTTGCGCTTTGTAATCATCTGGCGCGACGGATATCCGAAATACTCCCTCTCGAACGCATAAAGCTTTCGTGCCGACGGATC
>QFNK01000333.1 GCA_003240795.1 Micavibrio aeruginosavorus
AGGCTGTCTTTCTCCATGAAAAGAGAATGCGCTCTTTCCTTGTCGACAAAATCTCCCAAGTCCTTTGCAAAAACGTCCAATTGTCCCACCGTTATATTGTTGTCTTTCATCCATTGCAGATACTCTGCCGATGGCTCTTGCGGTGCGGGGGGATTATAGGGTTGGGCGCTTTCGACTTGGACATGCGCGTTCTTTGTCCTGTAATAATCATAGCTTTTGTACGCGGGAACCATAATTACACGGATAAAATAAAATCCACAGAACAGTTCGACAACCGCCGCAAAAAGTAAAAATAGCAGGGCGAATCTTTTTGCATGGCTTTCAGCCCATTCCATCCAGCTTTCCTGATAAACGAAATCCAGATGTCTGGTAACAAATTTTCTGCCCGCAAAAAATACAAAGAGGGCAACAGACAAGCCGCCATAAAGAAACAGGGTCGCATCACCGCTTGAGCCCCAGAGCCGGGCATTATTGAACTTAAACGTCAGGAAAGCGATAGCGGCCGCGGCAATAAATACGCAAACCTTGTCTTTCCGGATGCGTTCCCTGAACACATCACTTGGCACATGGTAATATTTTGTTCCCATACGCGTATAAAAATCCCCGCTCTGTGACTTCAGGAAGCCTTGTTCCTTTGTCATAGAGCGGGGATTGAATGTATTTTGATCGATCATTAAGCCGCGGCCGTTTTCGCGGACACAAGGCTGCGCAGAACGTAATGCAGGATGCCGCCGTTTTTCATGTAGTCCAGCTCGTCATACGTATCGATACGAACCAGCAGCGTGACATCCTGTTTCGATCCGTCGGCGCGTGTGATCGTCAGCGTCGCGTCCTGCAGCGGTTTCAGATCACCGTCGAGGCCCGTGATATCGAATGTTTCAGAACCATCGAGTTTCAGGTCGGCGCGTGTCATACCGTTCTTGAAGACCAGTGGAACAACGCCCATGCCGACGAGGTTCGATCTGTGGATACGCTCGAAGCTTTCGGCGATCACGGCCTTTACGCCGAGAAGCGTCGTGCCTTTGGCCGCCCAGTCGCGGGAAGACCCCGTGCCGTATTCCTTACCGGCAAAGACCACCAGCGGCGTGCCGTCTGCCTGGTATTTCATGCAGGCGTCATAGATCGGCATTTCTTCACCCTTGTAGCGCGTGAAGCCGCCTTCCTTGCCGCCAAGCAGTTCGTTCTTGATACGGATGTTGGCGAATGTGCCGCGCATCATGACTTCGTGGTTTCCGCGGCGCGCGCCGTAGGAGTTGAAGTCGATCGGCTGAACGCCGTTCGCGATCAGGTACTTCCCTGCCGGGCTGTCTTTCTTGATCGAGCCTGCCGGAGAGATGTGGTCGGTCGTGATGGAGTCGCCGAACAGCGCCATCAGTTTCGCACCCTTGATGTTCGAAATCGTGCCGGCTGTGTGGCTCATGCCATCAAAGTACGGCGGGTTTTGAACATAGGTGGACGATTTGTCCCAGCTGTATGTTTCGCTGGAGGCTGCGCCTTTGATGTCCTGCCATTCTTTTGGCCCCAGGAACACGTTGGAATAACGGCTCTTGAACATGTCGGGCGTCAAACATTGCGCGACCGTGTCGGCCACTTCCTTGTTCGTCGGCCAGATGTCTTTCAGGTACACATAGTTGCCGTTCTTGTCCTTGCCCAGCGGATCGGTGAAGAGATTGACCTTCATCGAACCCGCAATCGCGTAAGCCACGACCAGCGGCGGAGAGGCAAGATAGTTCGCCTTCACATGCGGGTTGATACGGCCTTCGAAGTTGCGGTTGCCGGAGAGGACGCCAGCGACCGTCAGATCGCCCGCGACAACGGCGTTTGCAATCGGCTCTGGCAGCGGGCCGGAGTTACCGATACAGGTCGTGCAGCCGTAGCCGACGAGGTTGAAGCCAATGGCGTCCAGATGTTTGGACAGATCAGCCTTGTCGAGGTAATCCGTCACGACCTGCGATCCAGGCGCGAGGGATGTTTTCACCCACGGTTTGCGGTTCAGGCCAAGCTCATGCGCTTTCTTTGCAACAAGACCGGCGGCAACCATAACGGACGGGTTGGACGTGTTCGTGCAGGACGTGATAGCGGCGATCGTC
>QFNK01000334.1 GCA_003240795.1 Micavibrio aeruginosavorus
CATTGCGTTCACCACAACCGATCCTGCTGGAACAAAAATATTTGACGACGAAGCAGCTTTTGCCATGGCACACCTCGCCATGCAAATGGGGCTTAAGAATATCCAGTTTAAAGGGGATAAAAAGCAAAGACAAAAGCTTCGCGAAGCCGTCATTGCTGTTAATACCCTCTATCCTTCTGAATCCCGCATGGTTCCGCCTAAACCTGAAAAATCACTTGGGAATCCGAAGACTTGGTGGAGCGGGAATAAAACCAAACATACGCCTACACATGAAGAAATAGAAAAAAAATATGGCTCCTATGCAGAGGCCGTAAATAAATTGGTTGCACAGCCCGCGGTAAATCCTGTCCAACCACCAACAAATACCAATCCTAGCAATCCTTCGCCAACGCCGAATGAAATTCCTTCCGGGCCATACAAGCATAATGAAACGATGGAAATCCGCAATGCCGCTGTTTTGAGAACAAACACGCATAATGACGCTATCAAACAGACGGCGGATATAGAAAAGCTTGATTTGCCTCTATCGCAAGAAAATGCAGATGATGATTTGGGACCTGCGGAAATAAACAGTGAGTTATTTACTGCAGCCGATATCGCATCGCTAGAGGCAGAAAGCTCTGCCTCCACATCTGCCCCGTCCGCAAAAAGCACGGCTGAAGCAATGGGCAAAGAAGCTGAAAAACCCTCCGCGATAACGCAAGAGCCTGCGAAAAAAGTCGATACTCTTGACCGCGAACAGATTGAGGACAAGCTGGCTATCACTGACACGCAGGCGAAAGGACTTCTTGAAAAACTATCGCAGAACATCCCGCAGACCGTTGCCACGGATTTCATAGAAATGTCCTTGAAAGAGCGCTTCAATGATCTGGCAAAGCCTATGCAGGCAGTCGTGAAAAAAGCATTTACATACCCAAAGAACACCACGGCCGAACAACGCGAAAAGGATATGAAGGCGAAATGGGACGGCGCCAGTGAAAAAGATCGTCTGGTGCTCATCAAAGACGGCCTTGCAAAATCATTTCAGGACAACACATCCGGCCAGAAACGCAAGCCTGCCGCCAAAGCAGTTCAGCGTAAAAAGCAGGAGCCGCAAGCTCCTGCGCAATCCATCGCTTAAAGATTAACGCGCCGGCGGCGGTGGTGTGATGATGCCGCCGGATGCGATCAGCTTGACCGCCTCTTCCACGCTCATCGACAGATAAATAACGTCTTTTTTCGGAATAAAAACCACGAAGCCTGCTGTTGTCGGCGTGACGGGGCTGTAGACGTTTAAAACCTCGCTCCCGCCACCGATGCTTTGAATCTCCGCGGGTGCAACGCCCGTCACGAACCCGATGGTCCATGAATTCGCGCTGCCATACTGGAACAGAACGACATCGCGGAACGCGCGTGACTGCTCCCCTATCGTCATGTCCAGAACCTGTTTCAGGGCATTGTAGATCGTGTTTACGATCGGCATGCGAAGGACGACGAATTCCGACATGCGGATAATCATGCGGCCGATGAAATTGCGCGCAAAGAAACCGATGACGGTGAAAAAGATAATCGTGATGATCAGGCCAAGCCCCGGTACCTCGAACGGCAGGTAGGAATTGGGGTTGATCTCCGCCGGGATAAGCGTAGCGATAAAATCATCCACGAAGTTCAGAAACCACCACGCGCTCCAGAGCGTGATGGTAATCGGCACCGTAACGACGATGCCGGTAAAGAAGTAACGGCGCAGACGCGCGGCCATCCCGATTTTCGGGTTGACCATATCCTGCACATCATCCGTGATGCCGTCCTTCGGCCCCATGCTATACTTTCATCTTCGCGCGGAGGTAATCGGCGACTTTGTCCATCGAGATACGCTCCTGCGACATTGTGTTGCGTTCGCGCACCGTGACCGTGTCGTCCGCCATCGTGTCGTTGTCGATGGTAAAGCAGAACGGCGTGCCGATTTCGTCCTGACGGGCGTAGCGCTTGCCGATGTTCTGTTTGATGTCCAGATCGACGGGGAATTCCTCGCGCAGTTCCATATAGAGCTTCTCCGCCTTTTCCGGCTGCCCGTCTTTTGCGGTCAGTGGGAGGATGGCGGCTTTCTTCG
>QFNK01000335.1 GCA_003240795.1 Micavibrio aeruginosavorus
CTTTTAAAGCAATATTCCGACGCCATGAGCGCGGAGCGTCAGAAACGCCAGCAGGCCGTCGATACGCTGCAGGAGTACGAACGAGTTCAGGCGCTTTGCCGCGGCAAGCAGTAATTCATTTCTTGTATTGGGGATGATTGACGCCCGGTTCCGGCAGAAGGCCGGCCCTGGTCATTTTTTCCGTTAGATCGCGCAGTTTTTTCTCATATCTTTCATGAACGTCCTGCCTGTAAAGCTCGCTCGTTCTTCTGTGCGATTCCGTATGAAGCGGGTGATAGCGGTAATATTCATCGACGCCCTCCCAGCAGCTCCAGGCCAGAAAGCACGACTCCATGCCGCCAAGCCCGTAATCTTTCGCTTCTTTTGATTTTGGCCCCAGATGCCGTTCAAGATAATCGCCGTATTCCGCCGCCATATGGGCATAAACGCTGAGCAGGGAAAGCGTGTCCTTCCGCTTGCGTAAAACGGCCTGTTCTGGTGTCTCGTGCGCTTTTTCACGAAAAATGGGAACGACATCTGCCATGGACCGTAGCATACCATAGGAAACGGCGTAAAAAAACCGCTGCACTCCGGGGGAAGAGGCAGCGGTTATTCTTTTACGGTCTGAACCGGCGGAAACTTCAAGGAGAAGGAGGAATAACCGGTATTGTTTTATGATGCCGCCGGATTATGGCCGAAATACGGAATTAAATGGGGCGTTTTTGCGCTCAATATCTAAAATTTTATACATCGCTGTTGCTTTAACCACTTTTTATCCAATATGGGCTCATGATACTCTTCGTTTGGGTATTCGCTCATCAAATTTCTTCACAATCTCAAAGAGATAGCACTAAAAAGGTCCTATATTCATGGCACGCACAGGCAACGACACGCTCAAGACACGCAAGACGCTCTCCGTTGATGGAAAGACATATGATTACTTCTCGCTGAAAGATGCGGAAGCGAAACTGGGCGATATTTCAAAGCTTCCTTTCACGTTGAAAGTGCTGCTCGAAAACCTGATCCGTTTTGAAGACGATCGTTCGGTAACGGTCGCGGATGCGCAGGCCATCGTTGATTGGCAGAAGGAACGTAAATCCGACAAGGAAATCGCCTACCGTCCCGCACGCGTGCTGATGCAGGACTTTACGGGCGTTCCTGCCGTGGTTGACTTGGCCGCCATGCGTGAGGCGACGGCGGCCCTAGGCGGCGACCCGCAAAAAATCAATCCGCTTTGCGCCGTTGACCTCGTCATCGACCACTCCGTCATGGTCAATGAATTCGGCTCTCCCGTCGCGTTCCAGAACAACGTGGACGAGGAATTCAAACAGAATATAGAGCGTTATCAATTCCTGCGCTGGGGCTCCAAGGCCTTCAACAATTTCCGCGTCGTGCCGCCGGGTACGGGCATCTGCCACCAGGTAAACCTCGAATATCTCGGCCAGACGGTCTGGGTTGAGAAGGACCAGCTGGGCAAGGAAGTCGCATTCCCCGACACGCTCGTCGGCACGGACTCCCACACCACGATGATCAACGGTCTTGCCGTCCTTGGTTGGGGCGTCGGCGGTATCGAAGCCGAAGCCGCAATGCTCGGTCAGCCTGTCTCCATGCTGATCCCGGAAGTCATCGGCTTTAAAATCACCGGCAAGATGAAGGAAGGCACGACGGCGACCGACCTCGTTCTGATGGTCACGCAGATGCTGCGTAAAAAAGGCGTCGTGAACAAGTTCGTTGAATTCTACGGCGACGGCCTCGAGCATATGTCTCTGGCTGACCGTGCGACGATCGCCAACATGGCGCCGGAATACGGCGCAACATGCGGCTTCTTCCCGGTCGATGATGAAACGATCAACTTCCTGCGCTTTACGGGCCGCGACGAAGCGCGCTGCAAACTTGTCGAAGCCTATTCGAAAGAGCAGGGCATGTGGCGCTACCCGGGGCATGAGCCTGTGTTTACAGACACGCTTTCCCTCGACCTCGCCGATGTCGAACCGTCCATCGCAGGTCCGAAACGCCCGCAGGACCGTATCCTTTTGAAAGACGCCGCGCCGAACTTTGCGACGCTCGAAGTCTC
>QFNK01000336.1 GCA_003240795.1 Micavibrio aeruginosavorus
TTAAACGTGCGGAACGCCGTGGTTCTTGTTACGATTGCGAGCAATACTCCCCTGACTGTAAGGGAAAAGCTGAGTCATCTGGATGAACCTGGTAAGTAGTCTGGTCACGCAAGTTGGTACTGAGAGTAGTCGCTGACAGTTGATACAGAGGTCGTAGAAACGCTTGCTGGTTGCGGCAAAGCCGTGCATGCCGATGCGCCATTGCAGAGCAATTACAGCGCCTTTGACGGGTTGCAGGATTGCAAGGCAGAACAAAACAGTCAGCGGTGTCGTCAATGCAATATGCCACCAGAATGGCGGTGAGAACATGTCTTCCAGTGCCAGTGCGAACGACACCATCAGGTGTCCTGCGAGAACAACGACGATATAGGCCGGCAGGTCATCGGCACGGTGGTGATAGAATTCCTCACCGCACACGGCGCAGCTATCGTTTGCCTTCAGGAATTTTTTAAAAAGTTTTCCCTCTCCGCACTGCGGGCAACGGCAGGCAAATCCACGTTTCAGGTCTTGGAGAAGGGGGGTGTGTTCCATGACGGGAATATAGGCCTCATCGTTTTTATTTACCATGATATTTGGCAAATAATATATTTGACATATTATTTGATAATAATATATACATCCCGGAAAATATATATAAAAAAAGGGTGTGATATGCAGATCGAAATGGGTCGCCGCGGCTTTTTGAAAGCATTGCTAGGAACCGCTGCTCAGGCCGCCATACCACAAGGTGCCGTTAATTTTTTGGCTCCTGTTGCCGAAGCGGTTAAGGATTTCGGCCCAACCTTGTATCCTAAATTTGCCCGCCGTTTTTTCGACCTGATGTGGGGTGACAGATTCTCCAACGTCGCCCAACTTGTGGGTCTTCGTGAAAACAAAAATATCGTCGAAGAACTTTTAACGGTTCATGGTCTTGAGAAGCACAAGCTGAACAAGGTCGATCACCTTGTTGCAAAATATTCCACGTGGGTTTCGGACATGATGTATGCGTCGAAATGCCGCAATGTCGGTGCCGCGCTCGATCATATCAGGAACAGTGACATGCTTTCTGACGAGCAGAAAAAAGAATGGCAGGACATGGGGATGGATTTTCTTGCCGATCCAAAACAGATCCGCGCCCGCGTTGACGATATAACGGATCGCATGGTTGATATCCTGAATCAAACATACCGCCATGCCGGACAGAATTCCCACTATAAATTGTTATCGGTAGCGCCCGAAGCTTTGCTGCGCTCGGATACCGATCGCTTGACGGGGCGCATCGGTCTTTATATGCGGAATGAAAATGCATCCGCTGCCCGTTTCACGCGAGAAGATCTGCATATGCTTGCGGAGCGCCGTTTCTTCGGCAACTATCATTTTTCCGCAAATTACTTCGACTTGCGCGCGAAAGATCGGGACTTTCTGAAGATGATGGAAGATCATCCTCTTACAAAGCTTCGACGCTGGCGCTATGTGGAAAATGCAGGTGGCTTTGGGCGGCCGGAGCAGGTATTCAACGCCATGCATGGCCAGGGTATCGCGCCTTACACGCCGCCGGATGCGGATATGGCCGACCTTTTCGATCAAATGGAGAAAACATTCCGCCGAGGCGGGCTCGGTGGTGTTTCACTTGATGAGGAATATCTTTTCACAACACGCAATTTCACGCCCGATCAGTTTGTACGCCATCTTGAAGAGACCATTCATCATAAAGACCTCAAGCAATCAGCTGATATATTGGATCGCGTGAAATTTGTGCCTGTCGCCCAGAATAACGGAGCCGGTATGGAAGGCCCTGCGGATACAGGTTATATCGGGCTTTACACCGTAAGCTATCCGAATGTTGTCGAATGCGTATTCAGTGGCCAGTCTTATGTCGGTGCCCATAAAGTTGTGAACCTGCTGAAAGAGAATTTTTCCGATGCCGTGCGTGTAAAGCAGCATAAGGACGGTGAGATTCATGTGCGCCTTCCATGGACGGCATCGAATGATGATTTGAAATTCACGGACGCGAAAACCGCTTCTGCGCCGCGCCCGTGCAGATCTGCCGCAAG
>QFNK01000337.1 GCA_003240795.1 Micavibrio aeruginosavorus
CGTTGTTGGTGTGAAGCGTTGCCAAACACAAATACCCCGTTTCGGCGATGGCGAGCGCCTGCTCCATTACGTCGCGGTCGCGGATCTCCCCGATCAGGATCACGTCCGGACGCTGGCGCAAAGCGTTCTTGAGCGCGACGGAATAGCTTTCGGTGTCGACACCGACTTCGCGCTGTGTCACCACGCATTTTTTATGCTCGTGATAAAACTCGATCGGGTCTTCGATGGTCAGGATGTGGCCCGCATTCGTTTCGTTGCGGTTGTTGATCATGGAGGCGAGCGTCGTCGACTTCCCGCTTCCCGTCATGCCGGTCACGAGCACGAGGCCGCGCTGTTCAAGCGCGAGAGAATTCAATATTTTCGGCAGGCGCAGTTCGTTCAGCGTCGGAATGCGGGAGATGATCCGGCGGATGACAAGGCCCGGTACCTGTCTTTGCTTATAGACGTTCACGCGGAAACGGCCGAACTGCCCCATATCCAGCGACGTGTTTAGCTCCATCCGCATCTGGAAGTCCCGCTGCTGACGCGCGGTCAGAACGGTCGAGAGGATTTCATCGATAACCTCTTCCTCAAGCGGGATGTTGTTTATCGGCGATAGGTTGTTTTCAATGCGCAGCGTCGGCGGATAACCGTGGTTGAGATAGAGGTCGGACGCCCCCATCTCGTTCATCCGCATCAGCCATTGAAAAACGAATGGCGCTTCGCTCAAAACGAGTAACTCCCGCCGCCGCTATCCTGTGGAGGGGCGCTGCTATGGGCAGGCTTTGCCGCGGACGGCGCCGTGGAAATTTCCTCCGGCGCGCGCGTTTGCGGTTTGCCGCCGCCCGCGCGGATGGAGTTGGAATCCACCTCGGTCGTTCCCTCTTCCACAACCTGTGACAGGACAGCGCGTGCAGTTTCTTTCGTGACAATTCCATTATCGACGAGGTCGGTGACGTAATCCTCCATCGTGGTCATGCCGTAACGCAGACCCGTCTGGATCATGGAATAAATCTGCGGGATCTGGTTTTCGCGGATCAGGTTTCGGACGGCGCTCGTGCCGACCAGAATTTCGAATGCGCCGACGCGTCCGCCGCCATCCGCCTTCGGCAGAAGGTTCTGGGCGACGACACCCTGCAGCGAGCTGGAGAGCATCGTACGCGCCATCGGCTTGTCACCGGCCGGGAACACGTCGAGAATACGGTCAATCGCTTTCGGTGCGGTGTTTGCGTGCAAGGACGCCAGAACCAAGTGTCCCGTTTCGGCGGCCGTCAGGGCAAGCGACATCGTTTCATAGTCCCGCAACTCTCCCACCAGGATCACGTCAGGATCTTCGCGGAGGGCGGATTTCAACGCACGGGAGAAGGACGTAGTGTCACGCCCCACTTCGCGGTGGTTGACGAGGCTGCGCTTTGAATGGTGCACGAACTCGACCGGGTCTTCGATTGTGATGATGTGCTTGTCCATCGTCTGGTTGATGTGGTTCACCAAGGCGGAGATGGTTGTGGATTTACCGCTACCCGTGGCACCGCAGACAAGGACGAGGCCTTTGTCCAGTTCGGCGAAACGGCGCATGACTTCGGGAAGATCGAGGTCTTCGAAGGACGGAATTTCGGATGGAATGGTACGGAAAACGGCGGCGCATCCATTGCGCGTCGTAAAGGCGTTCACACGGAAACGGGCCTTTTCGCCGAAGGAGATAGCGAAGTCGAGCTCCATATCCTTTTCGAAATCCGCGCGCTGCTGCTCGGTCATGACGGAATAAAGCATGCTGCGGATATCGTCGCTGCTCAGGTGGGCGTCCGACTTGATCCGGCGGAGCTTGCCGTGCACGCGAATAATAGCGGGGTTTGCCGGGCTCAAATGCAAGTCCGAAGCCTTGTTCTGCATTGTGAATGCAAGAAGCTGAGTCAAATCCACGGTCGTTCTCCTAAAAATATTGCCGGGCAAAGCCGGAGGTCAATGAATCATCCTGATCAATCAAACCCTAATCCGGTTAAAAAATGATAAACGGGCAGCGAGATACATAGCGAACTTCCAAG
>QFNK01000338.1 GCA_003240795.1 Micavibrio aeruginosavorus
GGCGTCGGCAATTTCATGGCCGTCAAAACAGACGACATCTATCCGAAGACTGCCTCAGGACATATCGAATTCCAGGGCATGATGAGACCACCCGTTATCACAGGGCTTGATGCGCCCGAAGGAATGGATCCGAACGCGGGAAGCTGTACGTTAACGTCCGGGACGGTCGTGAATAACGGCGCTTCGATCACAATGTACAATACGGAGAACAACGCGAACTGCGCCGCAAATTCCTTGTCGCGTGCCTGTGCGAATGGCACGCTTGGCGGAGATCCCGCATATCAATACGAAAGTTGCGAAGCGACGAAGTACACCCATCTGGGAGGAAAGTACGACCATATTTGCGGCGTAACGACCAATTCGACGATCAAATGCTGGGGGAACTCCACTTCCGGAAAAACAACGGCGCCGGCAGGGAATAACTACTCCAAAGTTTACGCGAGCTATGAACACAGCTGCGCCCTTAAAAATGATGGAACAGTCGTATGCTGGGGAGCCACCACCTACGGCAAGACAACCCCGCCGGGAGGCGCAGTGTACACGAAAATGTCAAATGGCGGCTTTCATTCCTGCGGTTTGAAATCAACCGGTGCGATCGAATGCTGGGGAAGCAATACGCAGGGACAAATAACAGTCCCTAGCGGCACGTATAAGGAAGTCGCCGCCGGATCATTGATCACATGTGCCATCAGGACGGCAGGCACACTCGTTTGCTGGGGGCATATGGTATACGGTTCGACATTTACCGGACCTTATCCTTCCGGTTCTGACTTTGTTCAAATCTCTATGGGTGACGACCACGCCTGCGCTTTACGCAGCAACGGTCAAATCGCCTGTTTTGGAAGCAATACATACGGACAAGGAACCGTCCCTTCCGGAACGTATTCCCAAGTGTCCGCCGGCGTATGGCACACATGCGCCCTTAAGACGGATGGATCATTGGCATGCTGGGGAACGAACCCCAACTATTCCGGACAGGTTAATCCGCCGGCTGGCAATAACTTTACGCAAGTCGAAGGCGGCGCTTACCAACATTGCGCTTTAAGATCGGACAACACGGCAGTCTGCTGGGGAAGAAACAATCAGGGTCAGCTTGATATCCCTTAATTGCGAACGCGGGTGAAATTCCCATTCACGCGTACGGTAGAATAAATAACTTCAGAGTACTTTTTATATATGACGCATTATACATCTCAGCGCGGCTCCCTCTTCACGGCATTGTTCGGTGCGGTGGCTCTGATCGGCGTTCTGGCGGCGGGCGTGAACACGGTCATGCGCGGGCCGATGATGACGATGTCGCAGGTCACGCAAAGGACGGTGGCGGAGAACAACATGCTCGCCGCCACACGCCTTGCCATCGTCATGGCGACGCAGAACCAGCCCAACAGCGGCGACTGCGACGGAGACGGCTTTGTGGAGCCGATACCCTATCGCACTGCGGGGACGAACCCGAAACCGACAGGCGGCGGCTACATCCCCTCCTCCATCGGCGTCAATACGATCGACCCTTGGAAGACGGAATATGGCTACTGCGTCTGGGACCACGGGCCGCTGACCACCACCAACAACGTCATCGGCTGCGGCGGCTCATCCGCCCTCAGGCTCAAGGGCGCGAACGCGCAAAAACACGTTACCCTTGCGATCATCAGCGCTGGCAAGGACAAAACCTTCCAGACAACCTGCAACGCCTTCGTCGATGCGAACGCCGACGGAAATCCCGACACGCCGCTGGTGAACAAGACGCCCGGCGCGGATGACATCGTCATCACCCACACCTATGCAGAGGCCAACAGCGTTGGAAACGGCCTCTGGTTCCTGAAATCAGACGATCCGAACACGGCCGAGGTCGGCAAGCGCGATATCGAGATCACGGGCAGCACCGGCGCGGGCATGGCCTCTATCGGTTACGACCCTTCCGTCGGCGCCTCCGGCGTCGGCAATTTCATGGCCGTCAAAACAGACGACATCTATCCGAAGACTGCCTCAGGACATATCGAATTCCAGGGCATGATG
>QFNK01000339.1 GCA_003240795.1 Micavibrio aeruginosavorus
AGCAGATGATGCTCGGCGCGGATGTGCCCTGTGCATGACGGATCGCGTTTTCAATCGCCGCATGGTCATGGCCGTCAATCGTTTGAACGTCCCAGCCATATGCCTTGAAACGCTCCGGCACATTCTCCGTAAAGGTCAGGTCGATGGTGCCGTCGATCGTGACGTTGTTGTCATCGTAAAGAACGATCATTTTAGATAGGCCAAGATGGCCTGCAAGCGCGCAGGTCTCATGGCTGACACCTTCCATCAGGCATCCGTCGCCCATAAAAACATAGGTGTAATGATTCATCAGGTCATCGCCGTAACGGGCGTTCAGCGCACGCTCCGCCAGCGCAAAGCCGACCGCATTGGATACGCCCTGGCCGAGCGGGCCAGTCGTAGTCTCGACGCCAACGGACGGATCGATTTCCGGATGCCCTGGCGTTTTGGAGTGAAGCTGGCGGAAATTCTTGATCTCCTCGATCGTCATCGCCTTGTATCCGGTCAGGTAGGCGAGCGCGTAAAGCAGCATCGAGCCGTGGCCGTTGGAGACGATCAGGCGGTCGCGGTTTTCCCATGTCGGGTTCGCCGGGTCGAATTTGAGGAACTTGCTGTAGAGGACGGTTGCAATGTCCGCCATGCCCATCGGCATGCCCGTATGACCGGAATTGGCCTTCTTCACCGCATCCATGGCCAGCATGCGGATAGCATTTGCCATGCCCATCATTTGCGGGTCATTCTGGGAAGTGTTGGCGGGAAGGGGGGCGGCTTGGCTCATGATCGGCTCCTCAAAGGGCGGTGAATTTGACGTACAATGCCTTTGCGCCCCTTGGCGGTCAACCGCTTTACTCACAAAAACTATGGGAAAACTTTTTGCCGCCGCTTGACCCAATTCGGGCCAACATAATAAATAATATTATATTTCACACATAACCGATTAGAACGATTAGCGAAAAGGACCTGCCCGTGAGCGCCGCGATCCAGACATCACTGACCAAGCTGAATGCCGCCGTGAAAAAGCTGGAAACAGCCCTCGATACGAAAAAAGCGGATGTTTCGCGCCAGCGCAAGGCCAGCCCGGCGGAAACAGATCTGTTTTCCGCGATGACCGCGGGACAAAACAACCCTTCCAACATGAACCCTGTAAACGTTCGCATGTTGGCAACACGCCTGGACAACGCAATCGACCAGGTCGAAAAAATTCTGAAAGAAGGACGCGGCTGATATGGCAGAGATCACCATCACCATCAATGGCCGGAACTACGGCATCGCCTGTGACGACGGGCAGGAAAGACGTGTTCAGGACCTCGCCCGTTACGTGGACGGCCGCCTCCGCGAAATCGCCCGCGCCGGCGCCGCAAGCAATGAATCCCACCTTCTGGTGCTCACCGCCATCATTCTGGCCGATGAAATCGCGGATATGCGCAGCGCCGGCGCCGCCCTGGAGCGTCAGGTGGCAAGCCAGCAGCCGGCCTCCGGCGTCCGCATAACGGAAGATGAAGAGGAAACCATCGTTTCCGCCATCGACCTTCTGGCCGCCCGTATCGACCAGATCGCCGTAAATCTGCAGAAACTCTAGGGTTTTCTTTTTATTTTCAGCGCGGCCTGTCCATGGCCGCGCTTTGTGCTATAATAATGGCAAGCTGCGGAGCTCGTGATCTGTCTAATCCCAGGGGCCGATAATCGTTCGCATAGGGAGCTGTCCCTGACCGGATCTTGGTCCGGTTATATGGCGCCCACCTGTTTACCAGGGCCACATGCGGATTTTGCACCAGACACGGCTCTCGCGGTGCTTTCCTTTTATATTAAGCCTTTTCTTGCGGGCGTTAGGCGTTTATCGTCGGCGCATGGATAAAAATTCCCTGCGCGAACAAGCCCTTCTGCACCGAGACCGCATTCTGCCCGATCCTGCGGATGCGGAAAGCGCGGCGGAATTGTTCAAGGCGTACGTCCCGGTTTCTGAAATGCAGATCGTGTCCGCATACTGGCCGCTGGGCAAGGAATTCGATGTCCGGTTTATCATC
>QFNK01000340.1 GCA_003240795.1 Micavibrio aeruginosavorus
CAAGCGCGGGTGGCTCCCCCTTCCCCTTTTCACACAGATAAAAAATGGAGATTACCCATGTTTGGAACCGAATTTTTCCCTACCCCTAAATCCGTCATTCACAAAATGCTCAAGAAGATTTCAACTGATGCCCGCCACTTCCTAGAGCCGAACGCAGGGAAAGGCGACATTGCCGAAGCGATTGTTGAAAAAAGAGGCCGCTACAGCCGCGACAAGGTGGATTGCATCGAATCAGCGCCGGAACTGGTATCAATCCTGATTGATAAGGATTTTCCGGTGGTAGGCCACGACTGGCTGACTTATGACGGAGTTTGCTATTATGACGCTATTCTGATGAACCCGCCCTTTTCCAACGGCGACGACCATTTATTAAAAGCGTGGGATTTCATGCACAACGGCGAAATCGTCTGCCTTCTGAACGAAGAAACCGTCAAGAACCCCCACACCGCCGCCCGCAAACGGCTTGCCGCCATCATCGAGGCGCATGGCAATGTAGAGTATTTGGGCGCGTGTTTCAGCACCGCACAGCGCAAAACCGATGTGCGCGTGGCAATGGTTTACTTAAAAAA
The DNA here is from genome assembly GCA_003240795.1 of Micavibrio aeruginosavorus. Classification (GTDB taxonomy): domain Bacteria; phylum Pseudomonadota; class Alphaproteobacteria; order Micavibrionales; family Micavibrionaceae; genus Micavibrio_A; species Micavibrio_A aeruginosavorus_B. Next base: position 570 of record QFNK01000340.1, read on the forward strand.
AGTGTCGGAGGATGATTCCATCGATCTTTGGGCGAACGTCACGGAGGAAAAATCCGTCAATGATAATATCGGCGCAGATGCGAATATGCTGGCTATCAGGGACAATCTCGGCAATATGCAGCACTACTACGATAAGGCCAATGAACACATGAACATGGCTTTCCAGCATATCCGCAAGGCTGGCCTGTATCTCAATGCAAATGATGTTTACACAGGGCAGGGCTATGAAAAAATCCTGCAACTGGCCTTTAAGAACATCAACGATGCCAAGGCCGAATTTGGCCGCAAGCATCGGCGGGATGCGTGGATGCACGTTTTTAACCAGATGGAATTCCATAGATGGCTGGACAAAAAACAGCGCGAAGAATTCGTCCGCGACATTGAGCGTAACGGCAATATCCCCTTCACCAAGGAAAATATCAAAGGGACGCTCGAAAACGTGTTCTTACAGCGCGGCCAGCTTTTTGAAAAATCCGTGGCGAATGTCTTTGACGAGCTGACCCGCTACTACAAGGGAAACACGAACCACACCGAAGGCTGGAAAACGAATGACAGCTATAAAGTGAACCGGAAAATCGTCTTTCCGTGGGGTTGTCGATTTGAAAAAGACTATGGGCGGCGCTTCTGCACCTATCACGGCTCGAATATCGACATTTATCACGATCTTGACCGCATTTTATGCGTTCTGGCCGGAAAGGATTTTAAAGAGTGCGGCACGATTGCCAAAGCCATGAGCAAAAAATTTGAGATTTTAGGCCGTGACGTAAGGCAGGGTTTTGACAACCAGACCGAAAGCGAGTTTTTCGATATAAAATTCTGGATGAAAGGCACTGTCCACCTGACCTTCAAGGATAAAGACCTGTGGGCGCGGTTCAATATCACCGCCGCCAAGGGCAAACAATGGTTAGGCCATCAAACACAGAAGGAGGCCCGCTATGCGTAACAGATACAACGCGCACCAGACCCCCGCTTCCGATCTTTTATGGTGGAACCTGTCCGATTGGGTTGAAGCCGCCCGAACACTGGATGCGCGGCGGGCATCATGGCGGAAGAACGTACAGCGCATTTTTCATGTGCGCGCCCTGCCCCTTAAAATGGTCTGGGATGAGCGTTCGCTTGAAACCCTGCAAGATGCCCTGGACTTGCTCACAAGCCTGTCCAGTGGCTTCCGGCAGCCGCCAAGAGGACAGCGGGAGAATGCACCGCACACGCCGTTGATTGCGGCCATCAAAAACCGCATGAAGCAGATCGAGCGTGAACAGGACAGGGATTCCATCCCTGATGGTCACAATCGACTAATCGCCCTGCGCTCATTCATGACCGGATTTTTTGCATAAAATTAGGCAAGAAAAATGGCTAATGAGTTGGTTTTAACCAACAATTCTAAGGGTTTTGTGTGCATGACGCGCTGCGTCAAAGAAAAAAATGGCGGG
>QFNK01000341.1 GCA_003240795.1 Micavibrio aeruginosavorus
AAGGGGAGCGGGTAGATTGTCTATCTCTAATAGAATATGGCAAAAGCGATGATGCCCAGTGCAATACGGTACCAGGCAAAGGGCGCGAAGCCATGACGGGAGATAAAGCCGACAACCGTTTTCACGACCGCGAGAGCCGTGACAAAAGAGGCGGCAAGACCTGCGAACATCAGCCCCATGTGGGGATAGGCGACCAGTTCGTCCCAGTTGGCCAGAATGTCGTACGCGACCGCGCAGAACATGACGGGTATGGCGAGAAAGAAAGAAAACTCCGTTGCGGCCTTGCGGGAGAGGCCGATCGCCAGAGAGCCCATGATCGTCGCACCGGAACGCGATACGCCGGGGATCAGGGCGATGGACTGGCAAAACCCGATCAGCAATGCCTGTTTAGGCGTGATGTCATCCACCGTTTCCGTATGGGGATTGGTGAATTTCTTTTCAAACAACAGGATAAAGATACCGCCGAGAATGAGCGTCGTTGCGATGATCAGGGGGTTGTAAAGCGTGCCTTTGATAAAGCCGTGCAGGCAATATCCTATGGCGAGTGCCGGTAAAGTTCCTATCAGGACGTTGCGCGCAAAGTTCTGGGCGGTTTTGTCATGCGTGATGCCCGTCACGGTCAGGAAGATTTTTTCGCGGTAGAGAACCATAACGGCCAGGATCGCGCCTATCTGGATAAAAAAAACGAAAACCCTTCCCGGCGGAGCGGGGAAGTTAAGGCCCTCGATCAGAAGGACAAGGTGCCCCGTGGAGGAGACCGGAATGAATTCCGTCAGCCCCTCGACGAAGCCCAGAAAAAGGGCGATCAGGTAATCGGTCATCTTGCGAGTTTGCTATGCCGGATTCCGTAGCCGAAGTAAATGACCAAACCGGCGGCCAGCCACAATAGGAAACGCAAATGCGTTTCAGCCGGCAAAAACGCAATCAACGCGCCGCAGGAGAGAACGCCGCAGATAGGCAGCAGCAGGCCGAACGGTGTTTTGAACGGACGCGGCAGGTCGGGGTGCGTGATGCGCAGGAAGATAACGCCGCCGCAAACCATCACGAACGCGGCCAGTGTTCCGATATTCACAAGCTCCGCCAGCGCGCCAAGCGGTATGAAGCCCGCCATGACCGCCATGACAATACCGCAGAGGACGGTGGTGCGGACAGGCGTGTGCGTCTTCGGGTTTACCTTTGAAAAGAAGGGAGAGATAAGGCCATCACGGGAAATGGCGAGAATGATGCGGGTCAGCGCATAGTAGAGCACCAGCATAACCGTGGTGAGGCCTGTGATTACACCTGTCGCAACGAGTGCGGACGCCCAGTTTACGCCGATCTGCTGAAGCGCAAAGGCAACAGGAGATGACACGTTGAGCTGGCCGTAGGGAATTACGCCCGTTAGAAGACCCGACACCACCACATATATAAGCGTGCAGAAAACGAGGGACGACAATATTCCGATCGGTACATCGCGTTTCGGGTTTTTGGCTTCCTCCACCGCGGTTGAAACGGCGTCAAAGCCGACATACGCGAAGAACACAAGGGAAGCGCCGGCCAGAATGCCGACAGGTTTTGCCGGATTGTCATTGTTGAACCAGCCGAACGGCATGAAGGGCGACCAGTTTTCCGGATTGATGTGGAAGACGGCGACCGCGATAAAAACAGCAATCGTCAGGAGTTTTACAAACACCATGGCGGCGTTGAGCTTCGCGCTCTCGCTTACGCCGCGGATAAGCAGCAGCATCAGGATCAGGATAATGGTGACGGCGGGCAGGTTGATGATGCCGGGATCGGCGAGGCCTGTCACGGAATCCACCGCCCACGGGCCGCGGGTCAGGTCATGGGGCAAGGCCATGCCGATGGCGGTCAGGGCATTGTTGAAATATCCTGACCATCCGTTGGCGACCGTTGCAACGGCGACGCCGTATTCCAGAAGAAGATCCCAGCCGATGATCCATGCCATGAATTCGCCAAAGGCGGCGTAGGAATAGCCATAGGCGCTGCCGCAGCCGCCGAC
>QFNK01000342.1 GCA_003240795.1 Micavibrio aeruginosavorus
ATTGATCAACCGCATCAGGTCTTCGGGGTTGTTGTTGCCGATATTGTAGATGCGGTATGGCGCCTTGCTGGTCGCCGGATCTGGTTCGTCCCCGCTCCACGCCGCGTTCGGTTTGGCGGGGACATTGATCAGGCGCGCGATGCTTTCGACGATATCGTCGATATGCGTAAAGTCGCGTTTCATATCGCCGTGATTGAAAACCTGTATCGGCTTTCCTTCGTAGATCGATTTCGTGAATTTGAAATATGCCATGTCCGGACGGCCCCATGTTCCGTACACGGTAAAGAACCGCAGGCCGGAACACGGCAGGCCGAACAGATGTGCATAGGAATGCGCCATCAGTTCGTTCGCCTTTTTTGTGGCGGCGTAGAGGCTGACGGGATGGTCGACATTGTCCTCGACGCTGAACGGCAGCTTTGTGTTCGCGCCGTAGACAGAAGAGGAAGACGCGAATACGAGGTGTTTTACGTCGTGCGCGCGGCAGCCTTCGAGGATGTTGATGAAGCCGGTAATATTGCTCGACGTATAGGCGCGCGGGTTTTCGAGGGAGTAGCGAACCCCTGCCTGCGCCGCGAGGTTGACGACGGCGTCGGGCTTGAAGTCCGCGAAGATGCGCTCCATCGCGGCCTGATCCTCCAGATCGCATTTTTCGAAGCGGAAATTGGGGAGGGTTTGAAGCTGCGCCAGGCGCGCCTCTTTCAGCGAAACGTCATAGTACGGGTTGAGGTTGTCCACCCCGAACACGTCCCGCCCCTCGCCGCACAGGCGGCGGGCCAGATGAAAGCCGATAAAGCCGGCGGCGCCCGTTACGAGTATCTTTTGCATGGATAGTTCCGCTTTCTTTTCAATAACGCATTGGAATAGCAAAGGAATGGCTTACAATCAATGGCATGATGAAAAAACCGGACAAAGATTCCATTTTACGCCTGATCGCCGACAGCCATTCGCCGCTGACCAAGCGGGACATTATTGCGGCCTTTGATATAGGGGGCGATGACAGGGCGGAGGTAAAGTCAATCCTGCGCGACCTTCTGGAGGAAGGCGCCATCGTCAAAACGCGCGGTCAGGAATATACCATACCGCGCGGCCTCCCCGCCGTTGCGATTGTGGAGGTGGTGGAGATCGATCTGGACGGGGATGTATTTGCCGTGCCCGCCGAATGGAACGTGGAAACGCAGGGGCCACCGCCCCGCGTGGAGATCGTGCCGGAGGAGAAAAAGGGCCATCCGGCGCTCAAGGAAAAAGACCGCGCGCTCGTTTCGCTGAAACGCTATTCGGACAAGCTGTATGAGGGCCGCGTGATCCGGCGCCTTGACGACCCGCGCGGACAGGTCATGGGGCTTCTGGTCAAACAGAAAAAAGGGTTCGTCCTAGTACCGTCCAGCAAACGGGCGAAGCATGATTTCGATGTCGGGGACAAAGACCTGAACGGTGCGCGTGACGGCGATCTGGTCGTCGGTGAAATTCAGCCAGCGCGCGGCCTTGCCCGCAAGCGGGTCCGCATTATCGACATTCTGGGCAGCAAGGACGATCCGAAGGCGATTTCACTGATCGCGCTGCATGAGGCTGGCCTGACTGAAAAATTCCCCGAGTCCGTTATTGCCGAAACAAAAGGCATGACGGTGCCTGACCTGAAGGGCCGTGAGGATCTGCGTGATTATCCGCTGGTCACAATCGACGGGGCGGACGCACGGGATTTCGACGACGCGGTATTTGCCCAGCGCGAGGAAGATGGCGGATACCATCTGATCGTGGCGATTGCGGACGTTTCGCATTACGTGCGTCCCGGAAGCGCGCTGGACCGCGAAGCGTACCGCCGCGGAAATTCGACATACTTCCCGGACCGTGTCGTGCCGATGCTGCCCGAGGCGCTGTCCAACGATCTCTGCTCCCTGCGCCCAAAGGAAAACCGCGCCTGCATGGCATTCCATATGCGTATCGACACCAACGGGTCGCTGAGAAGCTACAAGATCGTGCGCGGGATCATGCGGTCCGTC
>QFNK01000343.1 GCA_003240795.1 Micavibrio aeruginosavorus
ATGGGGCACCTTAGTGGATGCCGACAAAGGACAGGATGGCCATAACGACCACCACGAGACCTACAAGATAAATAATAGAATTCATAATTTTCTCTCCTTTTTAAAAAAAATGAACTAATCCATCAACATAAGTCCGGAGAGAAAGTTCCTGCCGTAAGAAAAAGGGCCCACAGGGGCCCTTTGATTTGGTCTTAAATATTTTATGTTACAGGCACTTGCCGCCGACTTCGGAGAGCGGCATGCAGAAGAGGCCGCCGTCCTTGCCATCCGCATCTGCGAAGCAGACAACAGGGTAGCCGTCGGGTTTGCAGATGGAGTAAACGCCGCCCACCGTGAATTGACGTTTCAGTGCGCCGTCACCGCAGGCAGCGAGGGAGAAAAACGCGGCGCATGTGATAAGGCCGAGTGTGAAGGATTTCAGGTTTCTTTTCATGTTTGTTTCCTTAAGCATTGTTCCGGCGTGATTATCTCAAAGCGCCTGCGAGCATTTCGTTCAGTTTTTTCGAGAATGTTTCATCGACGTTCTGGCCGCTCATCAGGCGGAAGATAATCGGGCCAAGGATTGCGTCGATGGCGACTTCGAGATCGATGTTCTCCCGAAACGTGCCGTCCTGTTTCCCGCGTTGCAGATAGTAGGCGAGCGCATTGTAGCGGTCCTGGAAAAAGTTTTTCACGAGCGCCTTCAGCGTTTCGATATCGCCTTGGCATTCGCCGATGATTTCCGCGACGACACGTCCGTTCTTGCCGGAAAGCTGGCGCACCAGTTTTTCAACCTGGCCCTTGATGCCTTCGATCGGCGTTACGGACTGGGGCATGAAGTTCTGGAAGGCCGGCTGCTGGAACACGGCTTCCATCAGGACGGCCTGCTTGTTCGGCCACCAGCGGTAGATGGTCGTTTTGCCGACGCCGGCCTTCTTGGCGATGGCCTCGATGGAAATCTTGCTGACAGGCATGTGCGTCAAGAGGCGGCGCGTGGATTCCAAAATCGCGCGGCGGCTTTCTTCCGAGCGGGGACGCCCGGGTTTGAATTCGCGTTCGTTTTCGACGGGTTGCGGTCTGGCGGCGGCAGTTTGCATGGCTGCTTCTCCTTCGATCTGGCATACGATTTATACGATACGAATAGTTTTAGAATAAGCGGGTTCCCAAACGCAAGTTTTGCGAAGATGGTTATCCACAGCCGTATGAAGGGCTGGTGCGGCCAGCGACGTGGAACTCTAAACCCCTGTAATCGTTTTACAATCCAAGCCGGTGCCGTTTTTGATTTGTCAGCCGCTTGTTTTCGTGGAATAACAATGGCTTCTAATAAAGACCGGAAAATACGGATCAGGAATTAAGAGAGGGACTATCATGAAAGTATGGATACTGTACGGCGACGACGTTGAATCCAACGCCGACCTTGCCCATGAAGTGCGCCGTTTCAAGTCGGAAGCGGAGCGCATGGGTATCGACCTGAAAGTTTACAATCCGGCGGATTTCGACCTTATCGTTGACGAGTCGACACGCGATTCCGTCATGGTCAAGGGCCGTCCGGTGGCATTGCCGGATGTGGTCTATCCTTATTTCAACCACAACGACCATTCCTATTTCAGCCTGGCCATCGTTCGCCAGCTGGAGCGGATGGGATGTCTTGTCTATAACAAAGCTAGCACGATCGAGATGGTGCGCGACAAGCTGCACACCCATCAGGTTCTGGCAGAGAAGGGGATCACGTCCCCCGTCACGATGCTTGCGAAATTTCCGATCGACGACGACATGGTCAGCATGATCGAGCGAACGCTGGGCTTCCCGGTCGTGGTCAAGACGTTGAACGGCGCGCTGGGCGTCGGGGTGTTCCTTATCGAAAACGCGAAGGCGTTCAAGGACCAGATGGATCTGATCGGCCAGACGAGCCCGGACATCCAGCTGATCTTCCAGAAATTCGTGGCGGCATCGAAGGGCCGCGATCTGCGCCTGTTCGTCGTGGACGGGGATCTCGTTGCGTCGATGGAGC